>MNZE01000032.1 GCA_001873465.1 Parcubacteria group bacterium CG2_30_36_38
ATCCTAGGCATACTAGATTTACTTGCCGCAATTTTACTGATAGGAACTGCTTCAGGAGTTGGAATCCCGACTTATGTGTTAATTTTTATTTCGGTTTGTTTATTTTTTAAAGCTTGTGTTTTTATATATGATATAGGGGGCATTACTGACTTGGGGATAGCGATACTGATTGTATTGAGTATTTTCTTAATCATACCTTCATGGATTTTATTTATAGTAGCAGCTTTTATAGGATTTAAGGGGATGATGAGTTTGTTTGCTTAAAATTGAATTTATTAAGATAAGCATAAGATGTTTTTTGGTAGAATACAAATAGATAAAAGATAAAATCGTCATATAAAATAGCTAATACTTAATTAAACCATATGAAAAAAATCATTATTTTTTCAACGCTGTCTTTGCTGATGGCGTTTTTGTTGACCGGTTGTGTTCCTCAAACAAAAAATATAACTAAAACCCCGATTATTGTCAGACAATCAGGGGGTCAAGGGTTATTAATT
Organism: Parcubacteria group bacterium CG2_30_36_38; assembly: GCA_001873465.1. Classification (GTDB taxonomy): domain Bacteria; phylum Patescibacteriota; class Patescibacteriia; order UBA2591; family CG2-30-36-38; genus CG2-30-36-38. The sequence continues at coordinate 501 of MNZE01000032.1, forward strand.
GCCGAGTGTGCAGATAAAAATTATCTTACCAATATCGCCAGCTATATCATTGAGGGGACGGTGACTAAGGTTGAAAGTAAATGGAATGATGAAAAAACTTCTATTTTTACCTATTCTGATTTATCCATTGACAACTACCTTAAAGGCGATTCCCTTCCTGACGATAAAATTCAGATTATTACTCCTGGCGGAGTCGTTGGAGATATTGGTCAGGCCGTTGAAGATCAGCCAATTTTTCATCAAGGCAAGAAAGTCAAAATTTATCTTCAAGAAGTTAATGGAGAGTTTGAGATAGTTTGCGGCAGGAATGGAGTGGAAGAAACAGAAAAAGCAGGCATGGCTAATCCTGCTTCGCAGTCTTGTATAGAAAAGGGCGGCAGCTCATTTGCAGCATAATATTATTTCTGCTGGCGATTGTAGAAGCGAGACAGTGGCAAAAATCATGAACATATAAGGGCTTTTAAAAATCAAACGTGAGGCAATTTAGACAATGGATTGCCTCACTTTTCATTTGATCGATTTTCTGAAATTTTTTTGTTTGTTGTCAAGAACAAAAAATCTAGTACAATATAAACAAATCAACATAGCTGATATCTCACAAATAATTAAGAATCAATGAAAATTTTTATGTTCAATAAAAAAATAATTTATCTAATTTTAGCTGCTGTCTTTGTCGTTCTGGCTGTTTTTTCCTATAGTCAATCAAGGCAAGCAAAAAAGGAAAAAAATGTTTCTCCTGAACAAGAATTAATGACTCTTAAGGTCTATTTTAACAATGATAAGTTAGATCCGGAATTTTCTTGCTATAAAGTGTTTCCAGTGGAAAGAAAGGTTGGAAAAAAGACGGCCGTAGCCAGAGCGGCCATAGAGGAATTGCTTAAAGGGCCAACCGAAGAAGAAAAAGCAGCAGGATTTTTTACCAGCATCAACACCGGTGTAAAAATTCAGAAACTGGTAGTTGAGAATGGGACGGCCAAAGTTGATTTTGATAAACAAATGGAATATCAGATGGGCGGTTCTTGTCGGGTTTCCGCCATTAGGTCTCAAATCACAGAAACTTTAAAACAATTTTCAACAGTCAAAAACGTAATTATTTCAGTTGATGGTCGAACTGAAGATATTTTACAGCCATAAAAAAATAAAAAGCAATATTGATTAAATATGTCTAAAAATAAAATTTATTTAGATTATGCTTCAACTACGCCAGTTGACAAGCGGGTTTTAAAAGCCATGCTCCCTTATTTTAGCGAAAAATTTGGCAACACCATGTCTTTACACAGCTGGGGCCAGGAAGCAAAAGAAGCTTTGGAAGAATCAAGGGATGTAGTGGCTCATTTAATAGGAGCGAAAGCCGAGGAGATAATTTTCACCAGTTCTGCCACCGAAAGCAATAATTTGACTTTAAAAGGAATTGCTTTCGCCGCTAAAAAAGGACATATTATTATTTCTCAAATTGAGCATCCATGCGTACTCGAGGCTGCTCTTTGGCTGGAGAAAAGAGGATTTGAAATCACTAGATTAGCCCCTGATAAATATGGATTGATTGATCCTCAAGAGGTAAAAAAAGCGATTAAGGAAGAGACGATCTTAGTTTCCATTATTCATGCTAATAATGAAATCGGGACGATTGAGCCGATTGAGGAAATAGGCAAAATTTGTAAAGAAAAAGGCGTCTATTTTCATACTGACGCCAGCCAAAATTTTGGGAAAATGAAGATTGATATTAATAAGATGAACATAGATTTGTTGACAGCCAGCTCTCATAAGATGTATGGACCAAAAGGAGCAGCTTTGCTTTTTGTGAGATCGGGTACTAAGATTGAGCCAATCCTTCATGGCGGCGGCCATGAATTTGGTTTGAGGTCATCAACTATTAATCTGCCAGCGATTATTGGTTTTGCTGAGGCTAGTCGAATTTGTAAAAAAGAAATGAAGAAAGAAGCAAAAAAATTAGTTGTTTTAAGAGATAAATTGATAAAAAGTGTTCTTTCTGAAATTCCTGGCGCTCATCTTAATGGCCATCCGAAACTAAGACTGCCAAATAATGCCAATTTTTGGTTCGAATTCATTGAGGGAGAATCACTTGTTATTCAACTTGATCTTTGCTCTATTGCCGCTTCGACCGGCTCTGCTTGTTCTTCAGCCACGCTTGAACCAAGCCATGTTCTTTCAGCGATTGGCCTCAAACCCCAGGAGGCGCATGGCTCTTTGCGTTTAAGTTTAGGCAGATGGACAAAAGAAAAAGAGATTGGCTATGTTTTAAGAGTTTTGCCAAAAATTGTGGAAAAATTAAGAAAGATTTCCCCTTTTAAAATTAAATAAAAATTATGAAAAAAGTTGGTCCTTATACAAAAAAAGTTATCGAATATTTTAAAAAACCTCATAATTATGGTCGGATGAAAGACGCAGACGGAGTGGGCAAGGTGGGGAACATTGTCTGTGGTGATGTCATGTGGCTTTATATCAAAGTTGGCAAGGACAAAAGAGGAAGGGAAATAATAAAAGATATTAGATTTGAGACGTTTGGATGCGTTGCCGCTATAGCCACCAGCAGCGTGATTACTGATTTGGCAAAAGGGGAAACATTGACTGACGCAATGAAAATTGACAGAACGAAAATAGTTAAATCATTAGGTGGGTTGCCCCCTATAAAACTTCATTGTTCAGTTTTGGCGGCCAGCGCTCTTACTGAGGCGATCTATGATTATTTGTCAAAGCAGGAGAGACAAATTCCAAAAGAACTTGAAGCTAAACATCGGCAAATAGAAAAAGAAAAAAAGAAAACAGAAAAAAGATATAAAGAATGGACAAAAACAGAAGAAGAAATACATAAGAAAGAAATATGAAAAAAAAAGTAATCTGCGCTATGTCTGGCGGGGTAGATTCTTCAGTGGCTGCCGCCCTTTTGAAAAAGGGCGGCCCCGCACCAGAACAAGTTCGGTACGGGGTAAATTTTGAGGTAATGGGAGTTTTTATGAAATTTTGGTCAGAGTCAAAAGAGAAAGGGAATAGATGTTGTGGAGAAGATTCAGAAAGAAGAGCAAGGCAGGTGGCGAAAATTTTGAAGATTCCTTTTTATGTTTTTAATTTTGAGAAGGAATTCAAAAAAAGAGTGGTTGATTATTTTTTAGGAGAATCAAAGGCTGGTTTAACCCCTAATCCCTGCGTGGTTTGTAATAAAGAAATAAAATTCGGTCTTTTATTAGAAAAAGCTCTGGCTCTCGGAGCTGATTATGTGGCCACTGGACATTACGCGCTAAAGCGCGAAATCAAAAATAAAAAAGGCCCCTACGGGGAGTCGCTAAAAGCGACAGCAAAAATAAAAAATTATGAATTATTAAAAAGTAAAGACAAAAAGAAAGATCAATCATATTTTCTTTGGCGGCTTTCCCAAGATCAATTGAAACACATTTTGTTTCCGATCGGAGATTACAATAAAACTCAAGTGAGAAATTTAGCGAAAAAATTTAAGTTGCCAGTGACTGATTTTAAGGAGTCCCAAGAAATTTGTTTTATTAAAACCAATATTCAGGACTTTCTAAAACGCCGGCTTAAATCAATGAAAGGCCCTGTTATAGAACAGACCAATAAGGGGGTTGAAAAAATTATCAGCAGACACGATGGATTATGGTTTTACACCATTGGTCAAAGAAAGGGGTTAGGGCTTGCTGGCGGACCTTATTATGTTTTGGATAAAGATATAAAGAAAAATGCTTTAATGATCACTAAAAATGGAAAAGATTTGTTTAAAAAAGAATTAAAAGTCAAAAATGTTAATTGGATTTCTGGCAATACTCATAGATTGCCTTTTAAAATAAGAATAAAAACACGATCTCAGCAGGCGCTATCAGGAGCTGTCATTGCTAAGAAATTACCAAGGGGCAGATATAAGATTGTCTTTAGTAAAGGAGAAAGAGCGGTTGCTCCTGGTCAATCAGCAGTTTTTTATTCAGGCAGAAAACTTGTAGGTGGGGGAGTGATTTGCTAATCAAAAAAACAGCGTCATTAGTTCAGCCGCTGTTTTTTTATACCCCCACCAGGAATCGAACCTAGATCAACCGCTTAAAAGGCGGCTGCTCTACCACTGAGCTATGGGGGCATGTGTAACTTTATAAAATTATCTTTTATTATTTTTTTTAAATAATCTTTCCATTTTAATCGTTTTAGCTTTCTTTCGATAAAACGGGCTTTTTCTAAAGAATCATATTGCTGTTTAAACACTAATTTAATTTCTCCAAATCTTTTCGTAGAATGCGTAAAACCACTTTTATGATGTTTTAATCTTTTTTCTAGATTTTTTGTACTTCCAATATAATAACGACCGTCCCTTAAACTTTCAAGAATGTAAACATATGCCATAGTGTCTTTAATTTGAGCTCCGACGCTCCGACCGAAGCGTCGGAGGTCGGAGCCCCGACCCTCTGGCGTCGGGGCTATGGGGGCCTAAAACCATCCCTCTCGACGTTTTTCCAAGATTAAACTGCCGTCTAATTTGGACACCAGATTGAAATTTCTTCCATATCTATCTTCAAAAGCTGCTTTGCCCTGCATTTTTGCCGCTTTAATTAGAGAAAAGGCCTCATCGAATGAAAGAATATAAGCCAGATGATCAACGCCGTCTTTTGCGTCTTCTTCATAAGTGATTTTGTATCCTCTAACTATTTTTTCCATTGTTAATAAAATGTTTATAAAAATACTTGCCAAAACCCTAAAGATATTATAAAATAAAATAGAAATAATGTAAAGGGTTTTAGACAAACTATGGTTTTAATTTTCTCTCATGAGGAAAGAAATTGAAAAATTACCACCGCAAAATATTGAGGCCGAAGAAGCGCTTCTCGGCTCTCTTTTGATTGATAATGAAGCAATTTTTAAAGTCGCCGATCTGACGAAGCCTGATGATTTTTATAAAGATGTTCACAAGACAATTTATGAAGCAATCCTCGAGCTTTGGGAAAAAAGAGAACCGATTGATATTCTGAGCGTAGCCAATCGTCTAGCAGAAAAAAACGAATTAGAAAACATTGGCGGACGAAGCTATCTCATTTCTTTGGCTAATAAGGTTCCAACTTCAAGCCATGTTGTTTCTTATGCTCAGATTGTGGAAAAAAAATCGAGCTTGAGAAAACTCATTAAAGCCGCTTCTGAAATTACTGAATTAGCTTATAAAGAAGAAAAAGAAACAGCCAAAATTTTAGATGAATCTGAGCAGAGACTGTTTGCTATTTCTCAAAAATTTATTAAAAGAAATTTTGTTTCCATTCGTGACGTTCTAGGAGAAGCTTTTGAAAGAATTAGCCAGCTTTCAAAAGGAGAAAAAGGACTTGTCGGCGTGCCAACCGGATTTATTGATCTCGATAGTCTGATTGGTTGTTTACAGCCATCTGATTTAATTTTAATAGCCGCCAGGCCTTCGGTAGGGAAGTCAGCCTTAGCCTTAGATTTTGCTAGAAACGCTGCTGTTTATTATAAAATTCCAGTTGGTATTTTTAGTTTAGAAATGTCAACCGATCAGGTGATAGAAAGATTAATCGCCGCTCAATCAAATGTCAATCTTTGGCAAATGAAAACAGGAAAATTGTCTCGCAAAGAAGATGATAGTGATTTTAAAAAAATAAATCAAGCCATTTCTTTACTTTCTGACGCGCCAATTTTTATTGACGATTCTCCGGTTGTCAATGTTAATGAGATAAGAACAAAGGCAAGGCGCCTTCAACTTGAACATCACATAGGCCTCCTCATCATTGATTATTTGCAATTAATGGAGAGCGCAGATTCTTATCGAAGTCGAGTGGAAGAAGTGACAGAAATTTCTCGTTCTCTTAAAGCTTTAGCTCGCGAATTAAACATTCCTGTTTTAGCGCTTTCCCAACTTTCTAGAGCGACTGAAGCAAGAACGCCAGCTATCCCTAAGTTGTCTGACTTAAGAGATTCGGGCACATTGGAACAAGATAGCGATGTGGTGATGTTTATTTATCGAAAATTTCTTGATAAAGGGATGAGAGATTGTCCTGATAATGAGAAAAACATCGCTGAAATTCATCTGTCTAAACATCGTCATGGCCCAGCTGGTCGACTCGTTAAACTTTATTTTGACGAAGGAATCGCCAGTTTTAAAAATTTAGAAAAAGATAAATATTTAGAACTTGAAAAAGAGGCGGATCCCTTTTAAAATATTGATTTTATGTTTCCAAGATTGATAGAAGATCTTGTCAAGGAATTTGGATATTTTCCTGGCATTGGGCCCAAAACTGCTCAGAAATTTGTTTCCTTTCTCTTGAAAAAGACCCCTGAAGAGTTGGCAAGGCTTTCTCAAAAAATAAAGGATTTAAATCAAATCAAAGCTTGTTCTCTTTGCGGAAATTTTGCCGAAAAAGAAGTTTGTTATATTTGTGAGGATCCCAAAAGAGACCATTCTTTAATTTGCCTCGTAGCCAATCCCTTAGATCTTGAGATCATCGAAAAAATAGGTGAGTATAAAGGAGTTTATGAAATTTTGGGGGGATTGATTGATACAACACATGGGATTAAACCCGAACATTTAAACATTAATCGGTTTTTTAATAGGCTTCACGATAAGAAAAATAGAATTAGAGAGGTTATTTTCGCTCTTAGTCCGAATCTAGAAGGAGAGACGACCATTCTTTACCTCCTTGATTTGATTAAACAAGACAAGAATATTTCTAAAGATGTTAAATTATCAAGATTAGCTAAAGGATTAAGTTCTGGGATGGAATTAGAGTATGCTGATTCCTTAACTTTGTCAGAAGCGTTTAAGGAGCGAAAAAGTTTATGACCTTAGAAATCGAAACAAAAAATCAACCCCGACGCCAAGGAATCGGGGCTCCGACCTCCGACGCTTCGGTCGGAGCGTCGGAGGAAAAATGGGACAATTTTGTTTTGACAGGTAACGGCGAATTTCTCCAATCCTTTAAATGGGGGGAATTAAAGGAGAAATTAGGAAATAAAGTTTGGTATTTGAGCGTCAAAGATGAAAGAGAAAAAGTTGCGCAGGCTTTGATTATTGAAACGCCTCTTCCTATTAATAAAAAATATTTTTATTGTCCACGCGGCCCGATTTTTCTTTCTTCAAGTCAAGAAAAGAAGGAGAGAGCGGTCAGGATTTTTTTAATGGATTTAAAAAATAAAGCGCAAAAAGAGAAAGCTCTTTTTTTTCGTTTTGAGCCGAATTTTGGTTTAGATGATTTAAACTTGAAAAAAATTTTTTCTGATCTCAAAATTCATTATCAACTGATTGAGTCTGTTCAACCTAGAGAAACTTCAATTTTGGATTTAAGAAAAGAAGAAAAAGAATTATTGTCAGAAATGCATCATAAAACCCGTTATAACGTTCGTTTGGCAGAACGACATGGCGTAAAAATTTCTCCTGATGGCAACCTTAAGATATTCTTAGACTTATTGCGCGAAACGGCGAGAAGAGAGCATTTAAAAATTTATCCCGATCACTATTATTTTAATTTAATAAAAGAACTCCCGGTAAAAATATATTTCGCTTCTTACCAAAACAAAATTTTAGCCGCCAATTTAATTTTATTTTGGAATAAAACCGCTATTTATCTTTATGGCGGTTCTTCTCGAGAAAACAAAGAAGTGATGGCACCCTATCTTTTGCATTGGGAAATAATTAAAGAAGCGAAAAAAAACGGATTTCTTTATTATGATTTTTGGGGCATTGATGAGAAAAAGTGGCCTGGTTTGACTCGTTTTAAATTAGGTTTTGGCGGAAAACGAATAAAATATCCCCAGAGCTATGATTTGATTTTTGACAAATTTTGGTATTTCTTATATCAAATTGGAAGCAAAATTAGGCGATCACTTGACTGATTCAAAAAATTTTCGTATATTCTATCTGCTTGACTTCAAGCGACTTTAATTTTTTGAAGGGCCCATAGTATAGCAGTAAAATATTCCCATGGCATGGGAAAGTCGAGGGTGCGACTCCCTCTGGGTCCACCAATCGCAACTTTCGCCGTTTTGGGAAAGGATTGCCTCGGGACAACGCCTGTCGGCATTCGGGCTTTGCGCCTTGCGCAAAGCCATAAAATCCCACGGCGGGCAAAAAGAAAAGGAAATGGATTTGTCCAAAAATTTGGGGTTCGTTCCGACTTTTTGAACAAACCGCTTCATTTCCTCGTAGTTTTCGGAAGAAACCAAATTTTTGGCTTTTTTCGTATCTAAAATCCACTGCCGCAAGGGTTGGAGCCAATTTTTTCCTGTTTGTCCAAAATCTT
>MNZE01000037.1 GCA_001873465.1 Parcubacteria group bacterium CG2_30_36_38
TTGGTTTAAATTCTTTTTGTTTGAGAAACGCTAAAGCTAAATCCTGAGTCAGATAAACACTTGTTCCATCTTTTCTTAGAAGAACTTTTTTATCTAAATTAAATTGCGTTAAGTCTATTTCCACGGTTCCATCTTTTCTCCTGTAGCACCAACCTTTTTTAAGCGCTTTGCCTACCAATCTTTTCCCTGCTTTATAAAAATCGCTTTCATAATACCACTTATCAAATTTCGCCCCTATTTTTTGATAAGTTTCCTGCAACCCTTTAATTGCCCAATCAGTCATTCTTCGCCAAAGAGCCAATGTTTCTTCGTCTCCCTTTTCCCATTTTTTTAAAAGCTCCTGCACTTCGTTCAAAAGCTCCGGGTTTTCTTTTGATTTTTGCTCAAACAAAACATAAAAGTCGCCAACAAAAAAATCTCCTTTTTTTCCTTCTCCATCTGGCGTCTTCCCCTCCCCCCATTTTAAATAACTCAACATTGACTTGGCAATATGAATGCCCCGATCATTAACTAAATTAACCCTGACAACTTCATGGCCATCGCTCTCCAGGAGATTGCCAATCGCCATGCCTAAAAAATTGTTTCGCAGATGTCCTAAATGTTGAGGTTTATTAGTATTTGGGCCAGAATATTCAATTAAAATCCTTTCCTTTTCTTGTTCTCTTTTACCAAAATTTTCTTTCTTCTCCAAAATTTCACCGATCACCACCTTAAAAAAAACTTTTTTTTTAAGAAAAAAATTCAGATAAGGACCGATATTATTCACTTTTTCAATTAAATCTTTTTCTTTGTTTTGAAGTTTTTGAGCTAAGGTCTCGGCTATTTTTTCCGGCCGTTCTTTCAACCAGGGAGATAGATTAAAACAGCTTAAACAAAAATCGCCCATCGCTTGTTGCGGCGGGATCTCAAGCTCAGGAATTATCTCTTTAGGTAAATGCCTTAGATTTATTTTAACTAAATGTAAGATTTTCTTTTTTAATTCTTGAATAGTCATAATTAACAAAATAACAAACTGGCTAAATCATAGCAAAAAAGCAGGAAAAGAAAAGGCCCCGCCCTTTATTTAAAAGCGAGGCCCTAAGGAGATGAAAAATGATTTGTTAATTTAAGGTTATTTTCTTCAACGAAGAGATCTGCCTCCTATAAAAGATGTTGATTCCGGCGGAATCAGTAATCCGATATTTCACCTGGCCATTTTTTACTTGAGGCCTGGAGAAATATCTGACATTTTCTATATGCTTAAAATGTCCAACCTCTGACAGATAGGAATGACTATTAGTTCGATCATTCCAAAGCAGAAATAGATTGGGCTCATATCCGTTTCTGTCTTTCAACCACAATAAGCCACTATCTTTTCTTTTGGAGAACTTAATTTGGATTCTTCCTTCTCCCAATCCTACTTTCTGCAAATTCCTCATTAACTGCTTTTTCCCGATTTCTTTCGTCATTAATCCTCCTTTTTATCTTTTCTCTTTTTTCTCATTCCAATCCCAGCGAAGACAGAGCATAAATTTTCTCTTTACTGTAATGCTTTTCATTTTCACCCCCCTTTAATTTTTATTTTTCCTCCTTTAAGTTTTAAAGATATTCTTAAATTTATTGATAAATAATAACATTTTTTAAATTTTTGTCAACCCCAATTTGTAATCATCCCTATCTCTCTTCTCGCCTCTATTTTACTGCCTGAGGAATGGATAATATTACGGGTGGCCCTATTTCTTCTCGTATTTTCAATCAGATCATCGCTTGAAAAATCACCTCTGATTGTTCCTTTTTTTGCTTCTTTCGGATTAATCGGCCCGCAGATTTTTCTTGCCTTTTTAACCGCCCCTTCTCCTTCTAAGACGGCAATCACAATTTTATGAGAACACATAAAATCAATGATGGTTTGAAAAAGCTTGCGGCTCACCTTTGATTTTAAATGAGAATAAAAAACCTTAACGAAAGGTTTTTTAAATTTAGCCATTTTTAAATTAATAATTTCTAATCCTTCTTTTTCAAACCTTCTTAAACACTCGCCAATTAAATTCTTTCTGACTCCGTCGGGTTTAATGATGATTAAAGTTTTTTCTTTTTTTGCCATAATGGGTCATATCCAGAACATTTTTCCCTCCTTCTTTCCAGAAACTCAAAAATTTTTTACAATTTCCACTAATTTCTGACTGATTTTTTCTTCTTTATTGAAAACGAATTCTGCTTTTAACTTTTTCCCTTGCAAAACATGGGGTAACCAAAACTTATCGTCATCCCACATTTTTAAAAGAGGAATTTCATCAAATTTTCCGCCAACTCCATTCCACTTCCCTACTCCAAATCCTCGCTTTTTCATAGCCAAAAGAATTTCCTTGGAATCTCTTTTAATTAAAAGGCACAGAGTGGCTTGTTTCATAAAAATTTGAAAATAAGTTGCCTAATTGACTAAAAAATCAAGAACGATTTTTCTCAAATTCAATAATGTCTTTAGGCGTATTGATCGGATACCAATATCCTTTATGTTTGAAAATCATTAGATCCAGTTTAGGCAAAACCTCATATTCTAAAGATCCTTCGTCTGGCAAAAGAGGAAATAATTTCTCTTTTTCAAATAAATACCAGCCACAACTTGCCCAGGAATTTAATTTTGGTTTTTCAATAAAAATAACCTGCCCATCTTTTTCTTTAACCAAGCCAAAAGGCAACCTGGGACGGGCAACGCAAATAGCATTTTTTTCCGCCTGTTTCAATTTTTCAAGATTGATATTCGTCAGGTCGTCGCTGTTAAGAACCAAGAATTTATTACTTTTTATTTTAGCAAGAGATTTTTTTATGGCCCCAGCGGTTCCCAAGGGTTTTTCTTCTAAAATAAATTCTATTTTAATGTCAAAATTTTTATAATTTTTTTCTATCTCTTTTTTAACCAAATCACCGCCGTAGCCTAAAGACAAAATTATTTTATCCACTTTAGGGACCAAATAATCTAATTGATGAAAAATAAGAGGGACTCCGGCTATTTGAACTAAGGACTTGGGTAAATCGGAATTCATTCGCAGTCCTTTCCCGCCAGCTAAAATTATAGCTTCAAAATCCATAAACAATTTAAATAAGCTTTCCCAGATATTCGGCCATCTCTACGTATCGATTAGCATAGCCCCATTCATTGTCATACCAGGCAATAACTTTAACGAGATGATCATTGACTTGAGTTAAAGAAAGGTCAATGATAGCTGAATGAGAATCGCCAATAAAATCAGAGGAAACCAGTGGGTCGCTTGTCACGGCTAAAATATTTTTTAATCTGCCCTCTGATTGCTTTGTAAAGACATTGTTTATTTCCTCTTTGCTTGTTTTTCTCATAACCCGAGCCACAAAATCTATGACAGAAACAACCGGCGTTGGTACGCGAATAGCAAGACCGTCAAGTTTCCCTTTCAAGGAAGGAATGGCAGCGACCACTGACTGAGTGGCACCAGTGGTGGTAGGAATTATATTGCAAGCCGCCGCTCTGGCTCGACGCAAATCTTTATGAGGCAGATCAAGAATTCTTTGATCATTAGTATAGGAGTGGATAGTGGTCATAAAGCCCTCCTCAATCTCAAACTCGTCATTTAGAATCTTAGCCACTGGCGCTAAACAATTGGTGGTGCAGGAGCCATTAGAAATAATCTTTTCGTTTGAGCTTAATTTTTCTTCATTAACGCCTAAAATATAAGTAGGTATATCATCACCTTTGACCGGAGCGGAAATAATTACTCTTTTGGCCCCAGCTTCAAGGTGCAAGGAAGCGCCTTTTTTGCCTGTGAAGTGTCCGCTGCTCTCTAGAACAATATCAACGCCTAGTTCTTTCCAAGGTAATTTATTCGGTTCACTTTCTGCATAAACTTTAATTTTCTTCCCATCCACTATTAAACTGTCATTTGTCCATTTGACTTCCTTTTTGTATCGGCCATATAAAGAGTCATATTGCAGAAGATGCGCTAAAGCCTTTGAGTCAGTTAAATCATTAATCGCTACTATTTCTAATTCCGGCTTTTCAAGCGCAATTCTAAAAGTCGGCCGGCCAATCCGACCAAAACCATTGATAGCAACGCGTATTTTTTTCATAAAATTTTAATTTTTAAATTATTATTCTACCACTTCTCCTTCTATCGGCCCTTCCTCTTTGTTGTCTTTATTGTCTTTTTTTTCTTTCTTTTCTTCGCCAGTCCCCTTTTCTTTATATAATCTCTCGCCTATTTTTGAAACACTGTCTGAGAGATCTTCCATCGCTTTTTTAATTACTTCCGCGTCGTCTCCATCTTTAACTTTTTTAAGATTTTCCAGTTTTCCTTCAATCTCTTTTCTGTCTTCATCGCGCACCTTATCAGCAAAATCTTTTAAAGTTTTTTCTACCGAATGAAGCAGAGTATCAGATTGATTGCGAAGTTCAATGATTTCCTTTTTTCTCTGGTCATCTTTGGCAAATTGTTCGGCTTCGCGCTTCATTTTTTCTATCTCCTCGTGAGACAAAGCGCCCGAATCTTTAATAATGATATGCTGAGACTTATTTGTTGCCTTATCGCGAGCGGTCACGGTTAATATACCATTAGCGTCAATATCAAAAATCACTTCAATCTGAGGGATCCCGCGATGAGATGGAGGAATACCGTCTAAAATAAATCTGCCTAAGGTCCGGTTGCCTCTTGCCATTGGTCGCTCGCCTTGCAAGACATGGATTTCGACCGAGGTTTGATTATCAGCCGCGGTTGAAAAAACTTGACTTTTAGAGGTCGGAATAGTCGCATTCCTGGAAATAAGGGGGGTCATTATTTCGCCCAATGTTTCAATGCCCAAAGTCAAAGGAGTAACATCAAGTAAAAGAACGTCTTTAACTTCTTTCTCCCCGCTTAAAATCGCGGCCTGAATCCCTGCTCCCTGCGCCACGCACTCCATTGGGTCAATGCCTCTGGCCAGCTTACTGCCAAAAATATTTTCTAAAAATTTCTGAACTATCGGCATCCTTGTCGGTCCGCCAACTAAAATAATTTTTTCCACCTCTTGAGGTCTTAATTTAGCGTCAGCCAAAGCTTTTTCTATTGAACCTCGACATTTTTCTATAATTGATTTGACTAACTCTTCAAGTTTAGCTCTGGTAATTTTCAGGAGAAGATGCTTTGGGCCATGTTGATCAGCGGTAATAAATGGCAAATTGATTTCTGTCTCAAGAGTTGAAGAAAGTTCAATCTTTGCCTTTTCGCCTGCTTCTCTTATTCTTTCCATAGCCATTTTATCTTTTCTTAAGTCAATCCCCTGTTCTTTCTTGAAGGTCTCGGCAATATAGTCAATTAATTTTTCGTCCATATCACGACCACCAAGCTGAGTATCGCCAGAGGTGGCTTTTACTTCAAAAGTACCCTCACCAAAATTCATAATCGTCACATCAAGCGTACCAGCGCCAAAGTCAAAAATTAAAACTTGCTGATCTTTTTCCTTGACTTTGTCCAGTCCATAAGCCAAACAAGCAGCTGTCGGCTCGTTGACCAACCTAATAACCTCAAGCCCGGCAATGGCACCAGCGTCTTTAGTCGCTTGACGTTGAGCATCATTGAAATAAGCCGGGACAGTAATAACCGCCTTCTCTATCTTCTCGCCTAAATATGTTTCTGCGTCTTTTTTTATTTTCTGGAGAAGAAAAGCGGAAATCTGCTGCGGCGTATATTCTTTCCCAAAAATTTTATACTTAAAATCAGTCCCCATTTTTCTCTTAAAACCAGAAATCGTACCCTCTGGATTAGCCACTGTCTGACGCCTGGCTGATTCACCAACCAAGAGTTGGCCTCCTGAGGTAAGGGCAACATAGGAAGGAAAAGCTTTCCCGCCCACAATCGTTGTCCCTTCAGCTGAGGGAATCATTTTTGGCTTACCTGCTTCCATATAAGAAGCAGCCGAGTTTGATGTTCCTAAATCAATCCCAATTACTTTAGCCATAAAAATAAAAAATTAAAAAAATAAAAAACTAATTAACCAATGATTACTTTGGCTGGTCTGATGACTTCATCGTTTAAAAGATATCCCGCCGCAATTTCTTCTATAATTTTATCACCTTCTCCTTTTTTCTCGGCCACGTCATGGAAAAAAGGATTGAATTTTTCATTAATGGTCTTGATCTTTTTTACTCCTGCCTCGCCTAAAAACTTTTCCAATTGTTTCTTAAACTGCCGAACACCTTTGCCCCAATCAGTTTCTCTAATCTCAAGCGGCAGATGTTCTATCAATTTGTCAAAACTATCAAGGAGAGGTAGAAAATTCAAAATAAATTCTAAATTAGCCATTTTGACATATTCTCTTCTTTCCTCAACCATCTTCTTCTCCAAATTCAGATAATCTGCTTTTGCTCTTTTCCAGCCGTTTAAATATTCTTCCGTCCTTTTCTTTTCTTCTTCTAAGTTTTTTTTAAGACGTTCAACTTCTTTTTGATAATCTATACTTTTTTCTTCCATACCTGTTAATTTTATAAAAAAAATAAGAACTGTCAAGCGCCAATTTTTCTGATAATTTCTGCAATTTTAAAAGCCGCGTCAGCCTGAAACAAAAGATGGATATGATCAGCTAAATCTCCAAGTTTTTCTTTATCTAGGAGGACCTCTCTAATTTTAGCTAAAAAATTTTGGCTGTCAAGGCTTTTTTCCTCTAAATAAACCGTAGCTCCGCAAGAAGTAAAATAAAGAGCGTTAGCTTCCTGATGAGAGCTCGGGATAGGAATGACAATGGCTGGCTTGGCGAGAGCTGAAAGTTCGGTCAAGACACCTAATCCAGCCCGGCTGACGACGAGGTCGGCTGCCGCGTAAGCGTCGGGCATTTCCTCAGTTAAAAATTCATATTGATGATAACGATTTGCTGACGAGCTAAATTGGGAAGTTTTACCGCCGGTCAAATGAACAATTTGACAAAACTTTGTTAAGTCTGGAACAATAGAGATGATTAATCGGTTAATTTTTTCTGAACCAGTTCCTCCGCCAGCCACCAAAATCGTTGGCAAACTGTGTTCTAAATTAAATCTTTTTATAGCTCTATTTTTATCACCGCTTGAAATTATTTCTTTCCTCACTGGATTACCAGTCAAGACCGCTTTCTCTGGATTAAAATCGTTTAAAGATTTTTCAAAACTCACAGTAATTTTTTTCGCGATTAAACTTGTTAATTTGTTTGATAAGCTTGGAATAATATCCTGTTGATGAATGACGGCAGGAATGCCCAAAAAAAATCCAGCCCAAATAACCGGTACAGAAACAAAGCCGCCAGCGCTGAAAATAACGTCTGGCCGCTCCCTGAAGAGAATAGACAAAGATTCAAAAAAACCAAGTATGATTTTAAAAGGATCAAAAAAGTTTTGCCAATCAAAATATCGCCTCAACTTGCCTGAATGAATGCCTTGATATCTCATGGCAAAAGACCTGACAAGCGTCTTCTCTGGTCTCCCCTTTTTAGTGCCAATAAACAAAAATCCTGTTCCTTTTTCCATTTTTTCAAGCTCCCTCGCCACGGCCAAAAGAGGGACCACTGACCCTCCCGTTCCTCCGCCTGATAAAACTATTTTCATACC
>MNZE01000012.1 GCA_001873465.1 Parcubacteria group bacterium CG2_30_36_38
AATGGCAGGAAAGAAACGAACCGGAAGAAAAGATTGATAAAGAAGGGGAACAATTAGAAATATTAAAAACTGCTCTTTTTAATAAATTCCTGGGCAAAAAAGCTTTAATCGTGAGGACTTCTCTTTATGATGATGTCACCAATCATGTTGATAACTTAATGATTGACAAAGAAACAGGGAAAACACTTTGCGCTTTTGACGAAGTCGGAACGAACATTGGACCCATATTCACAGAAAAAATGGTGAAAGTCCTCAAAATAAATACTGAGGAAAGGGGAGCAAAATTAAAATATGGCTTAAAATTAGAAAAAGGAATGAACAATGAAAATAAAATAAAATTGGGGAGGAGAGACAATTTGCCAATTTTCTATCTGGCCCTGCCTTCTCTACAAATTAAGGAAGCCATAAAAAATGCTGAACCATCTTTAGAAAAATTTTCTGATTATGAAAAAAAAGTCTTTGAATATTTTTATTTCTCCATCATTTCTCAAGTTAAAGCCTTGAGTTTAGAAAAAAATCTTTCAGAAGAAATTGTAAAAAATTTAACTCCTAGTTTTCTTAAAAAAGAACAGCTTGAAAAATAAAAAATTATATGGATAAAATTGAGCCAAAAACTCTTAAAGGATTCCGTGATTTTTTGCCGGAAGAACAAATTGCCAGGCAAAAAATGATTGAAATCATAAGGAAAACTTATGAAAATTTTGGTTTCGTTCCTTTAGAAACACCTGCCCTAGAATATTCAGAAATTCTTTTGGGCAAAGGCGCTGGCGAAACAGAAAAATTAATCTATCGCTTTAAAGATAAGGGCGGGAGAGATATCAGCCTGCGCTATGACCTGACAGTGCCTTTAGCCAGAGTGATGGCACAATACAAAGAAATCAAAAAACCCTTTAAAAGATATCAAATTAGTCCTGTTTGGCGAGCAGAAAATCCACAGAAAGGAAGATACAGAGAGTTTTACCAATGCGACGCTGACATTGTTGGCGTCAATTCTATGTTGGCTGACGCAGAAATCATTTCTTTAATTTATGAAACGCTAAATAATTTAGACATAAAAAAATTTTTAATTAGAATCAATAATCGCAAAATTATTAGTAGTTTCCTGAAATCGCTTGGTTTAAACGAGAAAGAAAATACTTTAACTCTGCGGGTTATTGATAAATTAGAAAAAATCGGCGAAGAAGAAGTGATTAAAGAATTGTTAAAAATCGATCTTGATCAAGAAAAAGCAAAGAAAATCCTTAGTTTCATGAAAACAGAGATCAAAGACCTTGATGATTTAAAAAAAATAGAGGATGAATACCCTAAAATAACAGAAGGCGTTAGTGAAATGCGCGAGTTGTTTAAGGCTGTCTCCATTTTTATTCCTGATAAAAATAAATACCAAATAGATTTATCGCTAGCCAGGGGTTTTGACTATTACACCAGCACTATTTTTGAGGTTTATTTAACTGATTTAAAAAATTTTGGCAGTATAGCTGGCGGCGGCAGATATGATAGGTTGGTAGGGCTCTTCAGCCAGCAAGATCTCCCGGCGGTTGGCTTTACTATCGGCCTAGATAGGCTTTTTGCCGCCCTAGAGGAATCAAAGCTTATTAAAAAACAGAAATCAACCGCTAAAATTCTGATTACTTTTTTAGAAAAAGAACTATTAAATGATTATTTAAAAATGACTAAGGATTTAAGGAATGAAGGGCTGAATGTCTTTTTTTATTTTGAAAGCGTTAAACTAGGGAAACAACTTAAATTTGCGGCTGAGAGTGAAATCAACTATGCCCTGATCTACGGCTCCCAGGAAAAAGAGAAACAGGAAATAATCGTCAGAGATATTTTAAAAAATCAGCAAGAAACAATAAAGTTTGATGAATTGAAAAATTATTTTAAAATTTAAAAAGGAGGAGAACAAAGCGCCTCGAGGATTATATCGAGGCAAAAAAGGAGGTAATAAAAGATGGCGAAGAAGAAGAAGAAAGGAAAAAAGTAAGAAACTCGCGAAGCAGCAAAAAGGCACGGCCGAAAAAGGCCGTGCCTTCTCTTGCTTTCTTGTCCATGTTTTGTATAATTAAATATTATATTTAAACCAAATTTATGAACAAAGAAATCAACAGCAAAATAGCCATTATTATCTTAGTTGTTTTTGCCGCTCTTTTGATTGTTTGGATGCTTTATGAATATCAAATTACTTCTTTTCTTTCCCCCTCTGTCTCTCAAATCCTTTCCAAACCATTTATTAAAAAACTCACTCCTACTCCTTCAAAGATTGAATTTAAAAAATTTTCTCAAGAAGAGGAATTTAAAAATTATTTAGACGAGGCAAGCAAAGCCACTTCTTCAAGGGGCTTAAGTTTTTTAAACCAACCTCGTTACGCAGAAGGAATGAAGGCTCTTGAAGCCCCTTCGGCCGCGCCGGCAGGACTAGGAGCAGGCGAAGCGCAGCCAGAAAGATTCTCAGAAACAAACGTCCGGGTTGCCTCAGTGGACGAACCTGACATTGCTAAAACCAACGGTCAGGAAATTTATTTTTCTCCCGAGAGCGCCGCGTTTAAATGTTTCCTGCCTGAAGGATGCCCTCAAGGAGGAGGAAAAACAAAAATCATCAAAGCCTTTCCTATAGAGAATCTGTCTCTTAAAAAAGACATTGAAAAAAGCGGAGACCTTTTTCTTTATAAAAATATTTTAGTTATCTTCTCTAGTGAGAAAATCTATGGCTACGACGTTTCAGGCGAAACGCCGAAAGAGTCCTGGTCTATTGATTTAGAACAAAATGCACAGATCGTTGGCTCTCGTCTTGCCCAAGATAAAATGTATTTAATTGTAAGAAGCGGCCTGAATCTTGATCATCCCTGTCCGATCAAGCCTCTTTCTGTCAAAGGATCTCCTCTTGAAATTAAATGCGCTGATATTTATCATCCGACAGTCGTTCTGCCCACTGAAGTCGCTTATACTGCCTTGACTATCAATCCTTTAACTGGAGAAACAGAAAAAACGGTTTCTTTCACCGGCTCCACTGATTCTTCCCTTATTTACATGTCAAAAAATAATCTTTATGTTGCTTATTCATACACAGAAAATCTCCTTAAATTCTTTTTAAGTTTTCTTGAAGAAAAAGCGCAGGACTTAGTGCCATCTTCTATGATTAATAAACTAAAGAAGCTCGACTCTTATGACATCTCCATGAACGCCAAGATGACAGAACTCCAGATTATTTTTGAGAATCATCTTTCTTCCTTAAATGATGATGAAAGATTAAAATTTGAGAACGAACTAAACAATCGACTTACTGATTATTACAAAGCTCATAAAAGAGATTTAGAAAAAACAACTTTAGTAAAACTAGACTTGGGAAGCCTAGAAATAAAAGCTCTGGGAAATATCCCTGGCCAGCCGCTCAATCAATTTTCTCTTGACGAATACAAGGACAATTTGAGAGTCGCCACCACTGTCGGTGAGAGAATGTGGATCGGCTTTTGGGGCGGAACACAGGAAAGCGCAAATGATGTTTATGTCCTAGACAAGGATTTAAAAACTATCGGCTCTCTCCAAGACTTGGGACTAGAGGAAAGAATCTATTCCGCCAGGTTTATAGAAGACAAAGGATATTTAGTGACTTTTAGACAAACTGATCCGTTTTTTGTTCTTGATCTCGCAACTCCTAAGAGTCCAGGGCTCGAAGGACAGCTAAAAATTCCTGGCTATTCTTCTTATCTCCACCCCATTACCAAAGACAAAATTTTGGGCATTGGCAAAGAAGGAGATCAGATAAAAATTTCTTTATTTGACGTCACTGACCCTAAAAAGCCTCAGGAAAAAGCGAAATACACTCTAAATGAATATTGGTCAGATATTTTGAATACTCATCATGCTTTTCTTCTTGATTCTAAACACACCATCTTTTTCCTGCCCGGGGAGAGAGGCGGCTATATTTTCTCTTATCAAAACGATAAATTAGAACTTAAAAAGGCCGTTAGCGATATCAGCGCCAGCAGAGCTCTTTATATCAATGATTACCTGTATCTTCTTGGCGACAATAAATTAAAGGTTTTAAACGAGATCAATTGGGAGAAAATTAAAGAATTGGAATTTTAAAAAAAATAAAATGATTTTTGAGAAATCAATCGGCGCGATTGTTTTTCGGAAGGAAGAGGATAAGATCCTTTTCCTTCTTTTGTGTCAAGCGACGAAAAAAAATTATTTCGGTTTTGTTAAAGGAGCCCAAGAAATCGGAGAAACTTTTGAAGAAACAATTAAAAGAGAAACAATGGAAGAAGCGGGGATAGAGGAAATAAAGATTGCGCCTGGCTTTGAAGAAAAAGAAAGTTATATTTTTCGGGACATTTACGAAAATCCCGAAAATCCTCCTTTAGTGAAAAAAGAGGTTGTTTATTATTTGGCAGAAACCCATCAAAAAAAAATTAAGCTCTCCGAAGAACATACGGCCTACAAGTGGCTGGAGTTTGAAGAGGCAAAAAATTTACTAAAATTCAAAGGAGCAAAAGCAATTTTAGAAAAGGCCTTTATTTTTTTAAATAAACATGATAAGATCTAGTCTATGGAATCTCTTTCTATCTCAAAGACGATAAACTTTGTTGAGCAGAAGGTGACCCTTCATGGTTTTGTCCATAATATCAGGGAAATGGGCGGGATTATTTTTTTAGATCTACGCGACAGGAGCGGTATCATCCAGACCATTATTGACCCTAAAATTATTGGCGAAAAAAATTTTGAAGAAACAAAAAGGCTGAAAAGGGAAAGCGTGATTGAAATAGAGGGAGAAATAAAAAAGAGGCCGGAAAAAAACAAAAATTTAAAAATTTTAACCGGCGAGATTGAATTGCAAGCAAAAAAAATAAAAATTTTAAACCTCAGCGACGATCTGCCTTTTGAAATCAGAAAAGACACCCGAGGAGTTGATGAAGAATTACGTTTAAAATATAGATACTTAGACCTGCGCTCAGAAAGAATGAAAAATAACTTGATTAAAAGGCACGAATTAATACTCTGGTTAAGAAATTATTTAGCAAAAAAAGGCTTTATTGAGATAGAAACTCCTTTGCTTGGCAAGGGAACGCCTGAAGGATCCAGGGAGTTTATTGTTCCCTCTCGTCTCTGGCCAGGCAAATTTTATACGCTGCCTCAATCGCCGCAACAATATAAACAACTTTTAATGATCGCTGGACTGGAAAAATATTTTCAATTTGCCAGATGTCTTCGAGACGAAGACGGTAGAGCAGATAGACAGCCGGAATTTACCCAGCTAGACATTGAGATGAGTTTCGTAAATCAAGAAGAAATTATGAGCCTCACCGAAGAAATGATGATTGAAGTGGTAGGAAAAATTTTTCCTGAGAAAAAAATTACTCAAATCCCTTTCCCGAGAATTAACTACGAAGAAAGCCTACGTCTTTATCAGTCTGATAAGCCAGATTTAAGACCCTGTAGTAGAGCAAGCTCACTACAGGGCAAGAAAATAAAAGAGAATGGCGAATTGAGCTTTGTTTGGGTGGTTAATCAGCCTCTTTTTGAATATTCAGAAACGGAAAAAAAATTGGTGTCTGTCCACCATCCTTTTACTGCGCCCCAGGAAGATGATCTGAATAAATTAGAAAAAGAGCCCTTAAAAGCAAGCGCTCAGATGTATGATCTGGTTTTAAATGGCGAAGAAATAGCCGGCGGCTCAATCAGAATCCATAACCCAAAGCTGCAACAATTGATTTTTAAAATTTTAGGCTTGAAAGAATCAGAAATCAAAGAAAAATTTGGGCATTTAATTGAGGCTTTCAAGTTCGGCGCTCCGCCTCACGGCGGCATCGCTTTTGGCTTTGATCGTCTTGTCTCTATTTTATGCAACGAAGAAACGATCCGCGAAGTTATTACCTTCCCAAAAACTGGCGACTCAAGAGACCCATTAGCCGGTTCTCCTTCAGAACTACCTAAAACACAAATTGCTGAGGCTAATATAGAAATCAAAAAAAAGAAAAAAGGGGAATAAAATCAAAAATATGATTGACAAATATCAATTTGGTTCAATCACGATTGAAGGCAAAAAATATGATTTTGACGTTGAAGTTCGCTCGAATAAAGAAGTTTTAAGATGGCAAAGAGAAGAAGGCCATCTTTTTAATCTTGAAGATATTGAAAGGGCGATCAAAGAGAAGCCTGAAATTATCATTTTAGGCACTGGCGCTTATGGCGTAGCGCAGGTCAGCCAAGAAGCCGATGAGTTTATCAAAAATAAAGGAATCCAGTTGATAATTGAGAAAACCGACCAAGCAGTGAAGTTGTTCAATAATTTAATTAAAGAAAAAAAGAGGGTTATTGGCCTCTTCCATTTAACCTGCTAAAAATTTAGAGCAAATTCTTCAAAGTCAAAAAGTCTTTGATTAAAATTTTTTTCATTTTATTATTATAAACAACGACCGCTGGATGATAAAAAGGAATAAGTATCGTTTTGCCGCTTTTGAAAAATTTACCGTGAAGACTGCTAATCCCTTTAATTTTATTCTCTAGCCCGTATTGCCTAAAAATAAAAGCAGTAGAAAAATTACCCAAGGTACAAATGACCTTGGGCTTAATAATTTTTATTTGTTCTAATAGATAAGGAGTACAAGATTCAATCTCTCGCTTTTGCGGATTACGATTTTCTGGAGGGCGACATTTCAAAATATTGGTAATATAGACTTCTTTTCTTTTAATTTTGGCAGACTCTAAGAGCTCATCTAAGATTTTACCGGCCCTACCAACAAATGGTTCACCCTTAACGTCTTCCCAATGCCCGGGAGATTCGCCGATAAACATTATCTTTGCTTGTGGATTGCCCTCGCCGACTACCGGCTGTTTCCTTGTTTTGTAAAGCTTACATTTCCTGCACCGCAAAACTTTGTTTTTAATTTTCAGCAATTTTTTGTTCATCCTTTAATCCCTAAAATCCCATCAATCTTCTTTTTATCAAAACCAGCAATAAATTGCTGGTTAATTTCAATGATAGGCAAAGTCGCTTGCCCCGTTTTTTCCATTAATTCTTCTCTCTCTTTTTGATCATGAGAAACATCGACTTCTTCAAATTCAAATCCTTTCTCTTTCAAATAATTCTTAAGCGTATGACAAATTGGGCAGGATGGAGTAGAAAAAACTTTGATTTCCATAAAGTTGACTTAAAATGTTTTTGTTATATAATTTTACTAAAGAAATAATCAAAGTCAAATGAAAATAGTGGGAGGGAAAGAAATTGGAACAAAGTTCCTTCCTGAAAAATAAAGCGGGGTTAGTTGAGCGATACAACATTGCCCTTCCAAGGCGAAGAGACGGGTTTGACTCCCGTACCCCGCTCCATAATTAAATTAAAAAAACTTATCATATATACGCCCCGCGAGATTCCCGCGGGGTTTTTATGATAAAAGACAAAAAATGCCGCTAAAAGCAAATCTTCAAAATA
>MNZE01000003.1 GCA_001873465.1 Parcubacteria group bacterium CG2_30_36_38
TCAAATCCTTGCATTGCCTTGTAGCGTTGAAAAAGATCTTTATAAGTTCTTCCCCATGCATGATGCACCCCCATGGGATTATTAGCAGTAATCGGTCCATCTAAAAAAGACCACCGTTTTTTACCGCGATTTTTTTCTCTTAATTTCTCAAAAATCTTATTTTCTTCCCAAAACTTTAAAATTTCTTTTTCGGTTTTAACAAAATCGTACATATTCCTAATTTTTTATATTTTATATTTCCCGCCAGAAGCGGGTATATTTTATTTCTTTATTTTATCTCTCCTTGCCAATTGATCAAGACGTCAGCAAAACGACTGTCAAGCTGGCTTGTTTCTCCTTCTAATTTCTCGTTGGTAAACTCATCTTCTAACAAGTAGCTAACCTTTGAAGTAAAGGAGAGGGTTTTATTTCTATCTGCCTCATCCGGCGTAACAGCAACTTTTACCTTCGCCTCCACCAAAGAATATGGTCCGCCTGAATAAGCTTCAAGATGGGGAATCTGCCAAATGATTTCTTTTGTCTTGCTATCATAAACAACAGAACCGACACTCGTCTCCTTTATATCTAACCAGTTGACTTTCTGGCTTAAAGTTGTTTTAACTACTATGTTTTTAACCGGATTAGAAGTATTTTTTATCCTGAAAAACAACCAAAATTTTGTCTCCTCTCCTACTCTAAGAGGCAATGGCCCTTCGCCAATCGGAATGGGCTGATAATCGTCCGTATAATATCGCGCTTCACCTGTCAGTTTAACGTCTGTCTTGACCTTAATCTTTATTTCTTTCTCGGCCAAATTAACCCTTTCAGTACCCAAATCGCCAGGCAAATAATCGCAGGCAACCTTAAGGTCAATCTCGCCTTGTTTAATTTTTTCCTGAGCCGAGCTCAGAGCATCTTTTAGAAATAAATTTAAATCTATTTGGCCAGCCGATTTAGCTTTAAGACTCTCAAGTTCTTTCTCTTTAAAAATTACTGTTTTCCCCAAATCAAGCGGCTGTGAATCGCTTAAGTCCAATTTAACTTTAAAATTTTTCAAGTCTTCTTCGCTGTTATTTTGATAAAAAATGTTAAGAGGCAAAATTTCGCCCCAACTTGTTGTCGCCTCTCCCACTTCCCCTCCATTTATCTTAATCATTAAAGAAACATCCGGTTTTTGAGCTAAAATTTGTTTTTTCAATTCGTTTAAACTAAGAAACTTATTATCATAACTGCTTCCCAATCTGAAGTTCAGATCGTTTGCTCCTATTTCGCCCTTTAAAATCGCTTCTAATATTGCTTCTTTCTCCTCGCTGGGCAAGAGTTTATTAACTTGCCAAAATGTTTTATCATCTTCTTTTTTAATGGATTCGTTTTCTTCAAAAGTCAACTGAGCTGGCAATTCAACCCTGAGATTGGAGATCTCTTTGTCTGTTAAATTTTTTAAGAAAATTTTAAAGCCTATTTTTTGCCCTAAATTCGCCTGGTCGGGTAGGGAAACATCCAAAGAAACAGGAGAGGCCAAATCAAAAAAATAAGAAAATTTCTTTTCAAAAAGCGGATTGAAACCAGACAAATTAAAAGACAAAGAGGCGTCAAGGCGTTCTTTGCCTGACCCGCTATAATCCTGCGCTTTAAAAATAATTTCCTTAGTTTCGGCCTTGCCTAATTCTTTTAAAAACCAAATATATCCCTTTTCTAACTTCTGGCTAAATTCTGGCGAGGAGCTGCTGATTAAAAAATCAGGCGAAGTTTCTAACCTTGCCTCTATATTTTCAAGACTATAATTATCTTTATTGGCAATCTTAATGATAAACTGTTTTTCTTCACCAATTTTTATTTCCTGCGGCCCTTCAAGCCAAAAATCAACTTTTACCGCCTCGGTCCCTTTTTCTTTTCGGCCTGAAATATAAATAAATGCCGTAAAAATAAACAAGACTGATAAGACTAAAACGATAAAAAATAAAATAATAGATTTTCTAGAAGACATAATTTTAGTATACCAATTTTTGCTCTAATAGCAAGATTTGATATAATTGAAGAATGCCTCTTATCGCTCTAAACAAAAAGGCTTATCATGATTATGAGGTTTTAGAAACCTATGAAGCCGGACTGGTTTTGACCGGACCAGAAGTAAAAGCTATAAAATTAGGGCAAGTTAATTTAACTTCTGGCTATGTCACGATTGACAAAAACGAAGAGGTTTGGCTAAATAATATCTACGTTTCTCCTTACCCGCCAGCCGCTTTAGCGCAAAGAGACTACAATCCAAAGCGGAGTCGAAAGCTTCTGCTAAAAAAAAGTGAAATTTCCCGTTTAGTCGGCAAGACTCAAATAAAAGGATACACCTTCATCCCTTTAAAAATATACACGAAAAACAGCTTGATTAAAATAGAAGTCGGTTTAGCCAGAGGGAAAAAGAAGTGGGACAAAAAAGAAGAAATAAAAAAGAGGGAGATAGAAAAAAATATTAGAGAAGCGATGAAAAGCAGGATATAAAAAAACAATTTTAAATGTTGACAGATTCTATCTTTGCTCTATAATACTTTTTGAGGGGGTGAATTGATTCGACAGGGAGACAAAAATGAAGGTTGCTTTCCGCACAAGAGTCAAGCGTTGTTCTCTTAAAATATAACTGCCAACTATCAAATGGCTACTGCTGTAGTCTAGTACTGCAGCCATCAGAGCTGTGACTCCTGCTAACAGCCACTGGTGTCATTAAGCAGGATAAGCAAATAAGATAGTCCTGACTTGTTTGTCGAAAATTAAGGGGCTTAGGCTACAAAAAATTTTGTTTGATTTTTATTTTGTGGCTGAAAAACAAATCAAACTATTGAAAGTAGAAACCTTTATCGATGCTCTCTGGACGAGGGTTCGATCCCTCCACCTCCACCAAAAAGCACTTTCACCAAAATACATAAACTATCATATTAATTTCGCCCTCATCAACCTGGATCGAACCAGGAAAGGGGACGGGAAAACCTGTTTGGTTTTCCCGACGAGGAAGTACTGAAACCGCTAGGTGTCAGGGAGCGAAGCGACGTTCGATCCCTCCACCTCCACCAAAAGTTTTGTTTTTGCATTAATTTTAATTTTCAATTTTATTAAGTACTACCGACTCAATAAAAATATTACCTCGCCTCAGCTTCGTCTAGTTGACAAAGAAGGGAAACATTTGGGTGTTTTTCCGCGAGAAGAAGCCTTAAAAATGGCTGAGGAAAAGGAACTTGATTTGATTGAAATTAATCCAACAGGCAATCCGCCAGTAGCAAAAATCACTGATTTCGGACAATTCAAATACGACCAAAGGAAGAAAGAAACTAAACAAAAAGGGAAAAAGGAAGGCGAAATGAAAACCCTCTGGCTAAGCGCGAAAATTGGTCAGCATGATCTTGAACATAAAAAATTACAAATAGAAAAATTTTTAGAAAAAAAGAAAAGGGTTAAAGTTGAAATTATTTTAAAAGGACGAGAGAGACAACACGCTGATTTAGCCCTGAAACTGTTAGAAAATTTAATTAAAGACATATCTTATAATGACAAGACAACTGGCTCTCCGCAAAAATTAGGAAATAAAATTTTTATTCTTATCGAGCCTTTATAAATTAAATTTGATCATCTATGTCTGTAACAAGTATTGCCAAAAGATTCAAAATCACCAAAAGAAAAAAATTCCTGCACAAACGTTGTGACCAGGATCATTTTCGAGCAAAAAAAAGTGGCGAAAAAATTAAAAATTTAAGAAAAGATAAAGAAGTTTCATCGTTTAAAAAAGTTTTAAAAAGTAGTTTATGAGAATAAAAAGAGGAAAAATACATCTCAAAAGGAGAAAACATTTGCTAGAAAGAACTCGGGGATTCAAATGGGGCAGGAAAAGCAAAGTTAAATTGGCTAAAGCGGCTATTTTTAAGGCCGGAGAACATGCTTTTGCTGATAGAAGAAGAAAAAAGAGAGAATTTAGAGCTCTTTGGCAAATTAAAATCAATGCCGCCTGCCGAGAAAATGGAATTAACTATTCTCAATTTATCAATAAATTGAAGAAAAATAAAATTGAACTTAACAGAAAAATATTAGCTGATTTAGCAGAAAATCATAAGGAAGTCTTTGGAAAAATCATTGAAGAAGTAAAATAGGAAAAAATTAATCTTAATAAAAAAATCGTCTTTGTAGGACGGTTTTTTTTTATTTATCTGCCCTCACCCCGATTCGAACGGGGATCACAAGCTCCGCAAGCTTGTACTCTATCCATTGAGCTATGAGGGCTTGATTATCGCCCCGGAGCTGGATGATATCTGAAAAAGGTTTTTATAATTTAAGCCAGCGTTTGACTAAATCAAAGAGTGTTTCATCTTTTCTTTCCAAATCCTCGGTCAGGAATTGCTTCAGGACATTTCTAACTTTTATAGGATCTTCATTTTCTAAAGAAAGAGAAAATTCTAAATTAAGCGCGCCTTTAGGATTCAAATAGAGTTTTTTGATTTTTGGCGGCTGATAGATAATCCAAAAATTTTCTAAATCTTCCCATTCATAGAATTTATTGGCCACTATTATTCCACCTTCAAAAATCTCCATTTTCTTTTTTTCTCTTGGTCGATTCCACTCAATCATTAAAACAACAAAAAATAAAATCAAAAAAATCAAGAAGAGAAAATTCTTGGTAAAAGCAGAAACGATGGCCAATGAGAGAAAAATAAAAATAATGGCCGCATATAAACCTGCTGTTTTTTTTCTTTCTTCACGCTCCCAAAACTCCCAAGAGATTAATTCTTTGCCGTGAAGAGAGCTTTGTCGAGGAGAGATTTGTTTTCTGCTTCTTACCATACCTTTTATTATAACAGATATTAAAATATTTTCAAATTTTCCCCAAGAAATCTCTAACTTTTAAAATAAAACCTTCTTTTGTGTCTTCAATCAAGAGGCCAAGTCCCTCTATTTTTTTTCTGAGCTCGTCTGCCAAGGCAAAATCCTTTAATTCTCTGGCTTTTTGTCGTTCTTTTAATAATTGTTTTATTTCCACGCTCTTTTTCTTTTCTAAGAATTTCTTATATTCGTCATCTAATTTTTCAATAAAACCAAAAACTTCGTCTATTTCAAAAATAAATTTCTTTATCTTACCCGCTTGGCTTACATTGATCCTATCTGCCAATTTATTTATCTCATTCATAAAATCAAAAATAACGGCAAAAGCTTGACTGATATTCAGGTCGTCGTCTAATGCTTTTCCAAAAGCATTTTGACAATGGTTAATGAGAAAATCAATTTTTAAATTGTTTGATTCTTTGTTTTGAATAAAATCAAGATTAGTCAAAAAATTAATAAATTTTTCCGCAATGGCTTTCGCTTCTTCAAACTCATTAAAGGTAAAATTTAAAAGTTGCCGATAATGAATTTTAATTAAAATTATCCTCAAAAGTAAAGGATGGTATTTCTTTTCTTTCAAGTCCCTCAAAGTATAAAAATTGCTGAGAGATTTGCTCATTTTCTGATTGTCAACCAATAAATGAGCATTGTGCAGCCAATAATTGACGAATTTTTTGCCAGTCGCCGCTTCTGACTGAGCAATTTCATTGGTGTGATGAGGAAAAATTAAATCAGTCCCGCCAGTATGGATGTCAAAATGTTCGCCTAAATATTTCATTGACATCGCCGAGCACTCAAGATGCCAGCCCGGCCGACCCTTGCCAATCTCGGTCTGCCAAAAATTTTCACCATCTTCTTTTTGCCAGGCTTTCCATAAAACAAAATCATTCGCCTCTTCTTTACCATACTCGTCTTTAAGAACTCTGCCACTCGCCCCTTTTTTCAAATCTTGTTTTTCAAGTTGAGCTAACTGGCCGTAATTCTTAAATTGGGAAATTTTGAAATAAATAGAATTGTTCGCTCGATAAGTATAGCCATTTTTTTCCAATTTTTTAACTAAAACAACCATCTCTCTAATATGCTCGATCGCTCTTGGTATAAAATCAGGCTCTTTAATGTTCAACTCCTTAATGTCTTCAAGAAAAGCCTTCAGATAAAAATCAGTGAATTCTTTCAAACCCTTGCCCTTTGCCTGGCTATCTCTGATTGTTTTATCATCAACATCGGTGATCTGCATCACGTGCTTTGCCTTAAATCCTTTATATTTCAAGAAGCGCTTTAAAAGATCCACAAAAACATAAGCGCGCAGATTCCCCAGGTGGACAAAATCATAAACAGTCGGGCCGCAACTATAAAGCCCGACTTTTCCTTTTTTAATCGGCCTGAATTCTTCTATTTTTCTGGTCAGTGTGTTAAAAAATTTAAGCATAAAAACACAAATCTAAAAAGTTAGCAGCCTAAAAATTTTTGCGGATAGCCTATGGTTATTTAGTCGAAAAATTAAATTCACAGATAAGAGCTGAATGATCACTTAATCTTACTTCTCTAGGTTCATGAAAATAGTAGCATTTTTTAACTAAGGGCAAAAGGTTCTCTGAAACAAAACAATGGTCATATCGATAGCCATCACCAGTACGTCCTACCCAACTGTATTCTTGAATCAATGGCTGAAGACATCGAAAAGTGTCTTTAAGTTGATATTTCGCCAGGCTACGATAAAAATCATATTCCCATTCTTCAAAGAATGGATAATGGGGAACATGATTGGGCTCAAGAACATTTAGATCACCGCAGAAAATTCGTCTAGAAGGCGGGGGAGCTGTTTCTAAAGCATTGATTAGACTCTTTAAAAAACGCTTTTTCTTGTCAATTTTTTCATGACTTGAATCACGCGAAGGAACATAGATCCCAATAATTTCTAACTCGTAATTTAGGAGATTTAATTTAACAGAAGCCACTCGTGCTTGGAGATAGTCGACGTAAACTGAAAAGTTATTCGGTGTTAACGGATGCTTGCTAACAATAATTACCCCAAATTCTTTTTTTTCGGGCTTTGAAAAAACAACGTTATATCCATAGACTTGAAAATAGCGTTCAAGAAATATACATCCTTCGCTCTGTTTGGCTTCAGTGAGAACTATAACATCTTCAGGTCTTTTGCGAAGCCATTCTGCTTGCCTGCCAGCCCGTCTAACTGAAGGATTGGCAATATTCCAACAGAAAAGCGAGAAATTTTTTGGTTGGCTTACGCTTTTGATTTCCATATTTTATCCATCTCCTTTTTAAATTTATAAAAAAACTTCCCATTAAGGTTGGTTCTTTAGTCTGGAGTATATCAAAACCAAACTTAACTAATTGATTGGCAACACCATTTACTAAACTTGATTTGCCTACTCCATTTGGGCCATCGAAAGTGATAAATATCCTTTTCTGTTTATTAATTCTTTTCATTCTTACCACCCTTAAAAGAGTTACTCTTTGGACATAATTGATCGCGACCTTCTTTAATCCGCTGGCCAGAAGCAATAATCGCTGCAGGACAACCCTTACCACATTGAGAATTCAAAGAGCAGTTTTTGCAAGTTAAATTATCTTCAAGATGATATCGTTCCTGGAATTTATATGCATCGAGTTTAGCCATAATATCGGCATCCTTGAAAATGTTTCCAACAATAAATTCTTTTGGTTTGTGTAGACTTTGTGGAGTTTTAGCAGCGAAGACTAAATAGGGACAAATTGTAATTTCCCCGCTAACAAACACGTAGATAATATTTTCTGCTTCACAAAAGCCTAGGGGAAGTTTTTGTTTATTTGGAAACCTGATATAGACGAGTTGAATATGGCTAGAAAAAGGAAAAGTAATTTTTCCAATCTGTCGCATTGCTTCATCTGAGGTCCTGAGTATTTTTTGGACTTTTATTCCTCTGCCCATACTAGAAAGAGGGTTTATGAGTACATAAGTCGCTTTATTTTGAATGGCAAATTTACAAATCTCTGCATACTCACTAATTTTAGCAAAATTATTTGGGGTCACCAACAATCCTTGAAGTAATTGGTATCGGCTCAAATGACGAATGGTCTCTATGGTTTTTACAAATGAACTCTCGTCCCCGCGAAATCTTCCATGACTTTCTGGCCTAAAGCCATCTAAACTCACATTAAGGTGAACGTTACCAATTTTAGCTAAAGCTTCCATCTGATCTTGTTTAATAAGGGGTGCCATTTGTGCAAATGCCTACTCTAATATTGGCATTTTTAAATAGACGCACCATCTCAATAATGTCAGGATGAATAAATGGTTCTCCTCCTGTCAAAGTTACACTAACAACTCGGCAATCTTTCAGTTTTGGAATTACTACGTTACGAATGATTCCAATCGGCATTGTGTCACCGTAATTACCAGCCGAAATAAAGCAATGAGCACAGCGCAAATTGCATCGTTCCGTGATCTGTAACAAAGCTTTGCGATACGGCAATTCAACAGATGATCTGAAATAGCAGCTAGATACTTTATTTTTACTAATAATCTCTCGCTTTTTGTTGTCCATTAAGAAAAAATTTTAAATAAAAATCTGTAAATTCTTTTAAGGTTTTTTTTGCTTTTTGACTGTCTCTAATCGTTTTGTCGTCGACATCAGTGATATTCATCACATGTTTAACTTTAAAGCCTAAATATTCCAAATAACGT
>MNZE01000021.1 GCA_001873465.1 Parcubacteria group bacterium CG2_30_36_38
ATGACCAAACCTATCATCTATAATATTTCTTCCCCGCCGCCTAAAAAAATTATTTACACTGAAGAATTGAAAGAAGGGGAGAAGAAAAAAGTTGAATCAGCCGTACCTGGCGCTGACACCTCTTTCGAGAGAACCATTACTTTTCCTAATGGGACAAAAAGGGAGGAATTTTGGAAAAGTCATTATGTCCCCTGGGCGGAAACATGGCTAGTTGGCGGGAAACCACCAGAAGAAGAATCTACCACCAGCACCCCTTCTTTATAATTATTAATGTGTTAAAAACTAAAGACAAAATAACAATTCCAAAAGACGAGATAAAAATTATTTTTTCTCGGAGCACTGGTCCTGGCGGGCAACGGGTCAATAAAGTTTCGACCAAGGTGAATTTAGTTTGGAATATTTGGCGATCGCGCGTCTTAAATACTGATCAAAAACAAAAAATTATAAAAAAATGGGCGAATAAAATTGATAAAGATGGTAATTTTATTGTCGCCTCACAAAGCGAGAGATCGCAATCTCAAAATAGAAAAAAAGCGATTGATAAATTGCAGAGTTTTATTAATATAGCTCTAAAACCAACGAAAAAAAGAATGGCGACCGTCGCGCCATTTTGGGTTAAAGAAAAAAGACTAATAGGGAAAAAAATAAGATCTGAAAAGAAAAAGACAAGAAGTATCAAGAAATTAAATTTGTAAGAGAAAAATTATAATAAATTAAGCCTTTAAAAATGGTAAATCAGGTAGTTAAAGCAGTTAAGGCCTTGAAAAAAGGGTGGATAATCGCTTATCCAACAGACACGGCTTACGGTCTAGGTGCTGATCCCAGCAATAAAAAAGCGGTTTTAAAAATTTTTAAAATCAAGGGGAGAGGAAAAGAAAAATGCTTGCCTTTAATCGTGGCTAATTTAGCCATGGTCAAAAAATATGGTTTTCTGAAAGGAAAGGCTTTAAGTTTAGCGAGGAAACATTGGCCTGGCCCTTTAACTTTAGTGGTTAAAGCAACGCCTCTTTCTAAAAGGATTTTTTCAAAACATACATTGAAAAATGGTAAGATCGCAATTCGTGTACCGAAGAGCCCCCTTAGCCGCCGAATTTCTTCTCTCTTAAAAATGCTGATTGTCTCTACTTCAGCCAACCTTTCAAAAAGGCCTTTATGTTTTTCTAAAAAAGAAATTGAGCAACAATTTAAAGTTAGAAAATTTAAGCCAGATTATATTTTAAATGTTGGCCGTTTGAAAAAATCAAAACCGTCAACCATTATTGAGATTAAAAAAGGAAAAATTAATATTTTGCGTCAAGGGGCAATTAAAATCCGTTAGTTACTGGCTTGGTCGGCAGAGATTGCCAATTTTTAATTTTTTGCTATAATGTTTAGCACCATCTAAACATTTTTTTATTTTATGAATATTACCGAACTTGCCAGAACTCTTAAAGTGACTCCCTTAGAGCTCAAAGAGAAATTGCCAGAGCTTGGTTTTCATATTGGCAAAAAAGCCATCCAGATTCCTGACGAGCAAGCGGAAAAAGTGGTTGAGAAGTGGCGCGAGATGAGAGAAAAAGAAAAGAAAGAAAAAAGACTGGTAGGCATAGTAGAAGAAAAGATAGAAAAAAAAGAGGAGATAAAAGAAATTTATCTCCCTCCAAATATTCAAGTTTATCGTCTGGCGGAAAAATTAAATTTACCACTTAATAAAGTGATGGCAGAATTAATAAAGAATGGCGTTTTCACTGGCCTGAATGAAGAAATCGACTATGAAATCGCCGCTATTGTAGCAGAGAATTTAGGTTTTAAAGTTAAGCGCCAAGAGAAAGAAGAAAAAATTGAAACAACTCTCAAAGAAAAAATAAAAGAGATTATTAAAGGAGAAAAAAAAGAAGATTTAGTCAAGCGTCCGCCAGTGGTAGTTGTTGTTGGCCATGTAGATCACGGGAAGACTTCATTGCTTGATCGGATTCGGGAGGCAAATGTCGCCGCTGGCGAAAAAGGCGGCATTACCCAAAAAATTGGAGCTTATCAAATAGAAAAAAACAACCGCTTAATCACTTTTATTGATACCCCGGGTCATGAGGCTTTTGAGGCGATGAGGGAACGAGGCGGAGAAGTGGCTGATTTAGCGATTTTGGTTATTGCAGCTGACGACAAAATTAAGCCTCAGACGCTTGAGGCAATCAAAATTATCACCAAGGAAAATTTGCCTTTTGTGGTGGCCATTAATAAAATTGATAAACCAGAGGCGAATCCGGAAAAAATTAAAAAAGAACTTTCGGAAATAAATTTAATCCCAGAAGAATGGGGTGGAAAAACCATTTGTGTTCCTCTCTCTGCTAAGACGGGACAAGGAATTGACAATTTATTAGAAAATCTTTTACTTTTAGCTGATTTAACCGAAGAAAAACTTTTGGCTAATAAAAAAGGTAAAACACTGGCCACCGTAATTGAAAGCCGTCTTGATCCGGGGGTCGGTCCGGTGGCGACAGTTATTGCTTTCAATGGTTTGCTTCGCGTCGGCGATTCCGTGATTATTGGCCAGTCTTACGGCAAAATAAGGACGATGAAGAGGGAGAACGGAGAAATAATCAAAGAGGCCTCTTTGAGTCAGCCGGTTAAAATTTCTGGCTTTAAAAGAATGCCCCTGGCCGGAGAAATCTTAGAGGCAGTGGGAGATCTAAATGAATTTAAAAAGAGGGTTAAAAAATTAGAAGCTATTTCTTTTCGAGAAAAAATTAAGTTGGAGGGGGGAAAAAAGAAAGGAGAAAAAAAATTGAAAATTGTTTTAAGGGCTGAGAGCGCTGGTTCTCTTGATGCAGTGGCAGAGGCTTTAGGTAAAATTCAAGATGGAGAGGTCAAATTAGAAATAGTCAAAAAAGAAGTTGGTCGGCCGACAGAAACAGACGTTGTTCTTTGTCAAAAAATAAACGCGGAGATGATAGGTTTTAATGTTGATTTTTCTCTAACGGTTAAAGAATTATGCGAGGAATTAGGAGTCAAACTATATTCATCAGAAATTATTTATCATTTAATTGATTATATTCAGAAAGAAATTAAAGCCCTGCAAGGGCCTAAAATTGTTGAAGAGAAGAAAGGGACCTTTAAAATTTTAGCGACTTTTGGCAAGAGCAAAGGAAGCCAGATTATTGGCGGCAAGGTTATTACAGGAGAAATAAACAATGGTTTAAAGACAAAAATTTGGCGAGAAGATAAAATAATTAGCGAGGGATTAATTAAAAACCTTCAAATTAACAAAGAAGACGTGCAACGCGTTGGTGCTGGCCTTGAGTGCGGAATGCTCTTTACTAGCGACGAAGAAGCTAAAGAAGGGGATATTTTAGAGGTTTACGAGGTTAAAGAATTTAAGGCTTAATTTTCAAAGAAAATAGTCCGGATTTGCCATTAACCTGGCCAATAAAATAAATTATATTAGAGATAGGAGCGACGAAATCTTTAATTTCTTTCGCTTTGAAAAGAAGATGTTGATTTTTAGAACTGGAGAGATCAACCTCCAGAGCGATAATTTTATTAGAAGAGAGATAATAAAGCCAATCGCCGTAAAATTCAACTCCTTCAAGCGGTTCGCTCAACCGAGTGATAATCTCTCTCTGCCAAGGGGAAAGTAGCGCTTCCTGTTTTGCGTAAAGAATTTGTATTTCGTAATCATTAAAATATAGTAATTCTTCTTTAGAGAAGGGAACAATCTTTTTGCCTCCGAGCTCAAAAATTAATGGTTCTTCGTTGCTTGAAGAAGGGTTTGAGGCAACGAAAATAATACTTTCTCCATTTGACAGAAGTATGAAATAGGGAGATGAGAGAAAAACATAGTTTCCACCTTTTAATTTTAAAGAGAAAATTGGTTGATCCGGTTTTGTCAAAGAAAATTTTTCGAAAAATAAATCATTTTTTTCTTGACGAATAATTTCAATTTCATTCCCATTAATAAGCCAATCTTTTAATTCTCCATTTACTTTAAAAATAGCCTCTCTCAATTTAGAAGAAAAGTCGGTTCGGACAAGAAGCCCCTTAAGGCCAATTAAAAGATATTGGGGATCTTTGTCAAATTTTATTTTTACCCCCTCCCTTCTTAATGAAGGAATAAGCTCGGATAAATTAAGAAGATGGCCATTTTCAAGGTTCAGAAGAAAATATTCTTTTGATTTTTCTCCTGTAGGTTTCGCGGAAAAAATAAACCTTTTTTCATCAGAATCGTAAATAGGGTCTTTTGGGTCGCTGAAGTTAAAATTATCAATTAAAAGATTAATTTCGTTGTTTTCTAATAATTTAATGCTACCTGTTTTTATCCCGTAAATAATTTTTTTCTTAGATGGGGAAGGCCAAAAAAAACTGACTTCTCCTTGGTCAATAATCTGGAGCTCCGGCTCTTCAAAAAATAATTGAATTTTTTTAAAACGAGTCGTGAGATTTGGCAAAATAGTTGCTTCTTTTCTCCAAACTTGAAATCCCTGTTTAACTATTTCTATCTGGTATTTCCCGGGCAAAATATCGTTGATGATGGTCGGCGTATTTCCGCCGTAAGTAGCCGAGCCAAATAACCTCCAAAAGAAGGAAAAAAAATCAAGCCAATATCTTCCTTCTTGAGCTTGGCCGTTGATAATTACTGAGGCGCCAGTCGGGAAGGAATCAATAAAAAGAGAGCCAGTTTTGATAAATGTTTTTTCTTCGCGGTCATATTTGTAGCCATTGGCGTAGAGAAGAATAAAAGGGGTGAAAATAACGAAAATAACAATACAAAGAGTTAGAAAAAAGAGATGAAATTTAGAAGACATACAAAAATATAAAAAATAAAAAGTTTATGGCAAAATTTGTAATCAAAGGAGCAAGGCGATTGAAAGGAGAGATTGAAATAAAAGGGATGAAAAATGCAGCGACTCCTATTTTAGCTGCGACGATCTTAACTTCAGAGCCTTGCCTCTTAGAAAATTTACCGAAGATCAAGGATGTTGAGAATATGATTAATATACTTAAGAGTTTAGGAGCAAAAGTTAAGAATCTTAATAATCACTCTTTAGAAATCTGTTTTCGCGACTTGTCGCTTTCTAAATTAGACGAAGAAAAAGTTGGAGCAATGCGTTCTTCTATTTTACTTCTTGGTCCCCTTTTGTCTCGTTTAGGCAGGGTAGAAATACCAGAACCAGGGGGTTGCATTATTGGCAATCGGCCGATTGATACTCATCTTTATGGCTTTAAAAAGATGGGAGCAAAAATTAAAGAGGAAAGAGGAATTTATCATTTAGAATCGGATTTTCTAAAAGGAACAACTATTATTTTACCAGAATTTTCCGTGACTGCAACTGAAAATTTAGTGATGGCTGCCGTCTTGAGCAAGGGAGAAACAACCATTAAACTAGCAGCTGCTGAACCGCACGTTCAGGATCTCTGTCGATTTTTAAATAAGATGGGAGCAAAAATTGAAGGTATTGGCACGCATACTTTAAAAATTAAAGGGGTTAAAAAATTAAGAGGAGTGAAATATAAAATTATTCCTGACCAGATAGAAGCTGGTACTTTCGCCGCCTTGGCGGCCGCTACTAAAAGTCAGATTTTTATTAAAAATGTCAATCCTGATCACTTGGAAATCATCCTTTTGATGTTAGAACGAATTGGTGTAAAATTTGATCTCTATAAAGAGGGGCTGATGATCCACCCCTCAATCAATTTGAGGTCTTTTAAACTTCAAGTCCTCCCTTATCCCGGCTTTCCCACAGACCTTCAGGCTCCTTTCGCCATATTAAGTACCCAGGTCCGCGGCACCAGTTTAATTCACGATCCTTTGTTTGAATCAAGAATGGGCTATGTGGCCGAATTGATAAAAATGGGCGCAAACGCTATTGTGGCTGATCCGCACCGGGTGATTATCAATGGGCCAACCCCTCTTTATGGAACCGAGATAAAGACCTTCGATCTGCGAGCTGGCGCGGCTTTAATCATCGCCGGGCTGGTTGCTCATGGCGAAACAATCATTAGAGAAGCAGAGATCGTTGACAGAGGATATGAAAAAATTGAAGAAAGATTGTCTTGCTTAGGGGCTGAAATTAAGAGAATAAATTAATATGAATTTTAATCTTAAACAAAATATTATTTATGAGGATATTGATTTTTTAATTGTCAATAAACCAGCCGGGTTGCTTGTTCATCCAACCAAATATCAAAAAGAAAACACTTTAGTTGATTTTCTAAAAAAATATTATCCTAGAATTACGGTGGTTGGCGAAAAAGAGAGGCCCGGCCTTGTTCACCGCCTTGATCAAGATGTTTCTGGTTTGATGGTGGTGGCAAAAAACAAAAAATCATACGAATCTTTGACCGGGCAGTTTAAAAATCACCAGGTGAAGAAAGAATATTTAGGTCTAACTCATGGTTGTCCCTCTCAGGAAAAAGGGACCATTGATTTTCCTTTAGCCAGGACAAAAAAGGGGAAATTGGTGGCTGTAAAATACGAAGGGAAATTAAAAATGAAAAAAAGAGCAGAAACAAAATATGAAGTCATCAAAAAATTTCGAAAATATAGTTTACTCAAGCTTGAACCCGTTACTGGCAGAACAAACCAGATAAAGATTCATCTTGGAGCCATTGGCTGTCCGTTAGTAGAAGTGGCGGACAGAGTTTTCCTGCACGCCTCGACCTTAGGTTTTTACGACCTAAAAGGTGAGTGGCGGGGATTTAAAATTGATTTGCCAGAAGAATTAAAGGAATTTTTGAAAAAAATAAGATGAAAACTTTTTTAAAAATTTTTTCTTCTCTAGAGAAAAAATTAGTTAAAATAAATAAGTCTAAAAAAAGAAAATTAGTGATTACAATTTCTGGCGAAGCTGGTGTAGGGAAAACAACGGTTGGCAAAATATTGTCTTCTTATTTTGATTCAAAGCTTTATAACATTGGAGATAAACAAAGAAATTTTGCTAAAAAGAGAAAAATTTCCCTGGAAACAACTGCTAAATCATTGCCCCAAAAAGTTGATTTTTCAGCGGATATGGAATGTTTAGAATCAGTTATTAAAGGTGGAGCTGTTTTAGTGGGTAGGCTGACCGGACTGGTGGCTGGTAGCTGGGCTGATTGCCGAGTTTTGGTTACCTGCAAGATGAGAGCAAGAGCCGGGCGTTTAGCCAAAAAGCTAAAAATCCCGTTTCATCAGGCAGAAGAAAAAATTCGGTTAAGAGATAAAAGAGATAAAGAAAGATATAAGGCCATCTATGGGATTGACCCTTTAGCCAAAAAAATTTATAATTTAACCATCGATAATACAAGGTTAACTTTTGAAGAATTAAAAGAGATATCTATTAAAAAAACAAAAATATGGTTGAAGAAAACAAAAAACAAGAAATAAAGCCCGGCATGAAAGTAAAAGTTTTCGAGAAGTTAAGAGAAAAAGGTCCAAAAGGAGAAACAGAAGAAAGACTGCAGGCCTTTGAAGGTGTGGTGATTGCAAAACACAAGAAAAAGGAGATTGGCGCAACTATTGTTGTGAGG
>MNZE01000013.1 GCA_001873465.1 Parcubacteria group bacterium CG2_30_36_38
AAATTATTGATCTTAAGCCGCATCCCCAAGCAGATAAATTAAAAATAGCGATTCTTGATTTAGGAAAAAAATATAAAAAATTAAACATTGTCTGTGGGGCCACAAACATTGCCTTGGGTCAAAAAGTGCCAGTGGCTTTGCCCGGAGCCAAACTGTCAACTGGCTTAGAAATAAAAAAGACAATAATTAGAGGGACAGAATCAGAAGGCATGCTTTGCGCTGAAGATGAGCTTGGTTTAGGGAAGGACCACACGGGAATTTTAATTCTAGAATGTAGCGCTAAAGCAGGCGAGCCACTTGAAAAAGTTTTTGAATTAGATGACACGATTTTTGAAATTGAAAACGTTGCTTTAACGCAAAGGCCAGATTTGTTTTCTCATCAAGGGATGGCCAGGGAAATTAGAGCTTGTTTAAACAAGCCAAGGGGCGAAGACCAAAAATTCAAAAAGAGGGAAGCTAAACCTGACAAGATGGTTGAGGTAAAACTTGAAGATAAAAATGCCTGCTTGCGATATATGGCCGTGATCCTTGACGGGGTAAAAATTGGTCCTTCTCCTTTATGGATGCAGAATAGATTAAAAAACTTGGGTCTAAGACCAATCAACAACGTGGTTGATATCACTAATTATATATTACTTGAGATAGGACAACCCCTGCATGCTTTTGATTATGAGAAGTTAGGAGGGAAAAACATCATTATCAGAAAAGCAAAGCCGGGCGAAAAAATTTTAGCCTTAGATGGCAAAGAATATGGATTAAATGAAAATGATTTAGTGATTGCTGACGCGACAAGGCCGATTGCCTTGGCGGGAATTATGGGAGGAGAAGAATCCGGGATAGATGAAAAAACTAAAACCATAGTCATTGAATCGGCAAATTTTGAGCCCATAACCATCAGAAAAACCTTCAAAAGATTGAATTTATCAACCGAGTCTTCCTTAAGGTTTGAGAAAGGTTTGCCGGTTTACTTTGCTGAAGCAGGGATAGAAAGAGCGATTGAGTTGATGGTAAAATTAACCGGGGGCAGGTTAGTAAGCAAGATTTATGACTTGACTACTCCTTTAGCTCAAGCGCGTTTGACAAAAAAAAGAAAAATTTTAATCAACTTGAGAAAGATTAAAGAGATAGTCGGTGAAGAAATCAGCGATAAAGAAATATTAGAAATTTTGAAATCTTTAGGATTTGAAATTAAAGAAATTGATTTAGTTAAAGAATTGACCAAGCTGGCTAAAGACCAGATAGGCAAACCTTATAAATACGGGGCCTCAACTTTTATTGAAGCGCCAAATGTTTTTGACTGTTCAAGTTTGGTTCTTTGGCTATATCGTCAAATTGGCGCTGAACTTCCCCGTCTTTCTATTGAACAAGCAAGTTATGGGGAGAGGGTTGAAAAAGAGGATTTAAAACCCGGTGATTTAATTTTTAAGAAAAGAAAATCCGACAATTTGATTTTTAAGAAAAATAGAAAATCGGATTTTCCAAAAGATTTTCCTCAGGGTGTTGGACACGTGGGATTTGTTTTAGAAAAAAATAAAGTGATCCATGCCTCAGGCGATAAAAAGAAAGTTGTCATTGAGAATTTAAAATCATTTCTGAATAAAGATTTTGTGGTCGCCGAAAGAATCATCAAAGACAAAATTGGTTTAGTGGTGACGGTTCCCAATTTTAGACAAGACATCGAGCGGCAAGAGGATTTAATAGAGGAAATAGTCCGCCTGTACGGTATTGAGAAGATTTCTCCTCGTCCAATAATAGGCGTTTCTCTGCCCGCCAGTCCAGAGAAGAAGTTTTTATTGAAAAAAGAATTGAGAAACATCTTGGTTGGTTTAGGTTTTGACGAGGTTTATAATTATCCTTTCTCTGCTTCGCGCGGTTCACTTGAATTGGTTAATCCCATGAGCCCAGAACAAAGATATCTAAGAAAGAATCTTTTAGAGAGGCTAATTAGAAATTATGAAAAAAACAGTCCGCTTTTTGATGACTTTAAAATCTTCGAAATTGGCAAAGCATTCTCTTTTGATCAAGAAATTAAACAGGAAGATCGTTTAGCTGGTTTGATTTATCAAAAGGCGAAGCCCCGTATAATCTCAGAGAGCTATACTGGGGCGAAGCCCCGTAGTGAACTTGGTTCTACTACCGGGGGGAAGGAGCAATATTGGTCAGTAAAAGGCGTGATTGAACTCCTCTTCGAAAAAATTGGCTTAGACAAGGAAGAGATAAATTATCAATTGGTTTTGAATCCTTCCTACAAACAGGAAACAGCGGTTTCGCTTGGCAGGGAAACAATCGGTATTTTAGGATTGTTGGAGGATAAGGTTGGTATTTTTGAATTTGATTTAGAAAAAATATTTAATTTGCTCGCAGCTAGTAGAGAAAAAATATTCAAACCAATCTCCGCTTATCCACCAGTAAATCGGGACCTAGCTTTTTTAATCGATAAAAGTATAAAATGGCTTGATATTTATCGGCGGATTAGAGAAATTGATCCTCTAATTGTTAAATTAGAACTTTTTGATGTTTTCGAAAGCAAAAAATTTGGCGACAAAAGAAACTTAGCTTTTCATATTATTTATCAGTCGCAGGAAGAAACATTAACCTCGGAAGAAGTAGAAAAAATACAAAAGAGAATTATTGAAATAATGGAAAAAGAATTTAAAGCGCAATTGAGAACCTTCTAGATTTTTCGTGGGGACAGCCCCAATTTTTAAATTTTATATTTTTATGTACGATATCATCACAATTGGCGGACTTATTTATGACATTATTTTTCTGATTGATAAGGGAAAGGTTCTAAAAACAAAGCCTGATTCTTTAAAAGAAATGCTTTGTTTTAAGTGCGGAGCAAAAATTTATATTAAAAAGGCCTTTAGAGGCCCTGGTGGCGGAGCTGGAAATGCCGCTGCTTCTTTTTCCCGTTTAGGTCTTAAAACAGCCGTGATTTCTTGTCTTGGCAATGATGTTTACGGCAAAGTTCTTATTGATTCTCTACAAAAGAACAAGATAGAAACAAGATTTATTCAAAAAACAAACAAAGCTTTGACCGGATTCTCCTTGATTAATAGTTTAGAAAGCGGAGATTTGACTATTTTTTCCTTTCGGGGGGCAGACGAGAAATTAAAAATGCCTGATTTTAAGAAAATAAAAACAAAATGGTTTTACCTTTCTTCCCTTGCTACTCCAATCTGGCAGAAAATTTTAAAGGAAGTTCTTAAAATCAAAAACGTAAAAATTGCTTTTAATCCA
Source organism: Parcubacteria group bacterium CG2_30_36_38 (assembly GCA_001873465.1). Taxonomy (GTDB): domain Bacteria; phylum Patescibacteriota; class Patescibacteriia; order UBA2591; family CG2-30-36-38; genus CG2-30-36-38. Next base: position 3,244 of record MNZE01000013.1, read on the forward strand.
GGACAGGTGCAAATAGAAAGCGGTTTTTCTTGTTTAAAAAGTTTTTTGCCCAAAATAGATGTTTTGATTTTAAATCAAGATGAAGCAAGAGAATTAGTTTTTAGCGCTAATAAAAAAACCGAAACAAACTTAAAAAGTTTAGCAAAAATAATATCCTCTTGGGGACCAAAAATTACGGTGATCACCGCCGGGAAGAAGGGAGCGGGCGTTTTAGGCAACGGAAATTATTTTTTCAGAAAGCCATTTAGAGTCAAGCCAGCTAACACGACTGGCGCTGGCGATGCCTTTGCTTCTGCTTTTGTTTCAAGTTTATATTATAAGCCGAATGATTTAAAAAGAGCGCTTTTTTGGGGGATAAAAAATAGCGCTTCAGTGATTAAAAAATTTGGCGCGCAAAACGGACTTTTAACTTTAAAAGAGCTGAAAAATGGAAAAAAGTAAGATTGCCGTTATTATTGTTAGTTTTAATGGAAAATCTTATTTAGGCGATTGTTTGCGTTGTTTAGAAGAGCAAACTCTAGCGCCTGAGAAGGTGATTGTGATTGATAACAATTCAAAAGACGGTTCAGTTGAATTTTTAAAAGAATATTCTTTAAAAACTGAATTAAATCTGGAATTTATTTTTAGTAAAGAAAACTTAGGTTTTACCGGCGGCAACAATTTAGGCATGAAAAAAGCTTTAGAAGAAAAGATGGATTATATCTTTCTGCTTAATCAGGATACGGAAATGGAAAAAGACACCCTGGGAAAGCTTTTAGAAGCAGCTGACCGTGAGAAAGATCTTTTTTGCCTTCAGCCTTTAATTTTGTTTGCTGACAGGAAAGACGTTGTTCAAACAGCTGGCGATCGAATCCATTTTTTAGGCTTTGGTTATTTAGGTGATTATCTTGTCAGACTTGAAGATTTCAAAAAGAAAATAAAAAGAAGAGAAGAAATCCCTTACGCTTCTGGAGCCGCAATGTTTATTGTGTCCGACGCTTTGAGAGAAGTCGGTTTTTTTGACGAAGATTATTTTCTTTATCACGAGGATATGGATTTGTGTCTGCGGGCAAGAATTTTAAAAAAGAAAATTCTTCTTGTTCCTCAAGCTTTTGTTTACCATAAATATAAGTCAGGCATTACTCCGCTCAAATGGTCTTATTCAGAACGAAATAGGCACCTGATGCTTTTAAAATTTTATAAATTACCAACTTTGTTCTTAATTTTTCCTTATTGGTTTGCGGCAGAAATTGGTTCTTTAATTTTTAGTATTTCTATCCGGGCCATCAATCCAAAGATAAAAGGTTATTTTGAAATTTTTTCTTTATTACCAAAGTTTCTTAAAAAAAGAAAAGAAATCCAAAAGATAAGAAAAATAAAGGATAAAGAATTAGTTTCTTGCTTTGATGGGGAATTTAAATTTGTTGGTTTTCATTTCCCATTATTTTTTGTTATTAATCCAATTCTGGGTTCATGTTGGAAGGCGTTAAGAGGGATTATTTTTTGGTAAAATATAAGTTATGAAGATAGCCCATCTAGTTTCTACTTACCCGCCATATAGAGGAGGAATGGGGAACGTCTGTTTTAAAGAGGCGGAAGGATTGGCCAAGCTTGGCCATAAGATTACTGTTTTCACGCCCCCAGTAGTAGAACAGAGTTCACTACGGGGCTCCGCTTTTTATAAAAACACACACCAGACATCAGATGTTAAGGTTGTTTATTTAAAACCTTTTTTCAAAATTGGCAATGCTGCTTTTGTCCCGCAGATCTCGTCTTTTTTAAAAGGTTTTGATGTTGTGCATTTGCATTGGCCATTTATTGGCGGAGCAGAAAAAATTCTTTCACAAAGGAAAAAATTGCCGCCTTTGATGGTTCAATATCACATGGATCTTATAGACACCGGGTGGCGGGGGATAGTTTTTAATTTATACCAGTCAATCTTTTTAAAAAAGATGATGGAAGCAGCAGACAAGATCTCGGTTTCTTCCTTTGATTATCTATTTCATTCAAGAGTTAATAAATTTTACTCCGGATTCAGAGAGAAATTTATTGAATTGCCTTTGGGCATCGATCTTGAATCTTTTCTCTCTCAGTCTAAAGATCAAAATTTAAAAAATAGATTGAAATTAAACCAAAATGACAAGATAGTTTTGTTTGTCGGCGGTCTTGACCGAGCTCATTATTTCAAAGGTTTGAATATTCTACTTTCTGCTCTAGCAAAATTAGAAGAAAATGTGAAATTAGTGGTCATCGGAGAAGGCGATTTAAAGAAAAAATACCAAAGCCGGACGGATGATTTAAAAATGAAAGAAAGAGTAATTTTCGTCGGAAGCGCCATATCAAGCGAATTAATAAAGTTTTACAACCTAGCTGATGTTTTCGTTTTGCCTTCCATCTCCTCTTCAGAGGCTTTTGGCTTGGTTTCTCTTGAAGCGATGGCTTGCGCTAAACCAATTATTGTTTCTGACCTGCCTGGCCCAAGAACTTTAGTTAAAGAAGGGGTGAATGGGTTTTTAGTCAAACCGGCCGATGTTGACGATTTAGCTGAAAAAATTAAACTAGTTCTTGAAAACTCCAAAATCAAAGAAATGGGAGAAGAATCAAGAAAAATAGTGGAGGAGAAATATAATTGGTCAGTAATTATAAAGGAGTTAGAAAATATTTATAATAAAATTATCAATGTTAAATAGTCTAAGAAAAAATTTTTATCTCCTGTCCACCTCTGTTTCTTGTCTCGTTGCTATTTTTTGGTATTTCAATTTTTCTTTTTGGCACATCACGAGTCTGAATTTTTTATTTTTAATTGTTTATTTTTATCTTAATTCTTTCTTTCTCGGAAAAATTTTAGGTAAAATTTTGAATTTAGAAAAAGAATTTGAGTTTATTTTTGGCTTGTTCTTTCTTGTATATCTTTTGGCATTTCTCTTGGCCATTCCAATTGTTTTATACCGCTTATCTCACGAGTATTTGTTTATTGTTCTTTTTCTTTTACCAATCGTCTCTTTTCTACTTTCTTTCACCCCCTATTTCAGGAAGGAAGAAAAACAACGCAGGCTTTTTGAAAAAGAAGAAAATGGCAAAAAAGTTCCTCTAATGTTTTATTTTATAATTATTCTTGCTTCTTTTTTTTGTTTTACTCTTCTTCTAAGAGCTAGAACTGGCGGTTACATCCGTACTCCCTGGACAAGTATCCACCCTCTTTATTTTGAGTCCTGGTTGCTTTTGATTTTTGTTTTTGGCTTGATGATTTTCAAAAAGTTAAGCTTTAAAAAATTTCTGATTCTTTTGATTTTTATTTTTTTCGTTTCTCATTTATTTTTAGCCATCCCTTATAAGGCAGGTTTTGGCGGAGATAAATGGCGCCATTTAGGAGCAGAAAAATGGTTAGCCGAAGGAAACATTTATAGCCCGTCTCTTTTCGGAGAAAAAATTGAATATCGTCAAATTGGACCTCTAAAAATTCCCGAGGTTTTTCTTGTTGGCAATAAAACATCTTATTCTAACTTCTGGGGAGCGACCATTGCTTTTTCTTCTCTAACTGGTATTGATTTTTTCTCCCTCGATCTTATTTTATGCCCTCTTCTTTTTTCGATTTTTTTACCTTTTTTAATGCTTAAACTCGGAACTTTTATCTCGCGAAAAAAGGATTTTCTTTATTTGTTTTCCTTTTCCCCCCTGCTTTTTTCGCCTTTCTTTATTTATGGAGGCATCACCGTGCCTGTTTCTTTTGCTCTTCTTCCCTTCCTTTTTTCTCTAATTTTCCTCTTCCGTTATCTTAAAGGAGAGAAGAATCTGAGCTGGCTCCTTCTTTCTTTTCTTTTTCTTGTTCCCTTTCTTTATTTCAATTACATTCTTTATTTAACTTTATTTTTCGCTCTTTTTTCTTTGTCATTTTTCGTTAAAAAAACAATTGAGGCAAAAGGATTCAATAAGACGTTATTCTTAATTGGTCTTTTGTTTGTAATTTTGAGTTTATCTTTTTTCTTTGTTTTTTTGGATGCGGCAGAAGATTACTCCAGTTTTGACTGGTCAAAAATTAATCTAGGAGCGGTCGGCCAATCACTTAAAGATTTTGGGACGCGACTCCTAACTTCTCAGCCTATTTTCCCTCGTGTTTTTGAAATGGAACAGGACAATTGGCTTTATGCGACTACGCAGTCAGAATTGTCAAGAAGTATTTTATTAAAGATTTTACCGTGGTCTCTTCTCTTGACGCCAATCATCCTGAGCTTAGCTATTTTTGGCATGGCGAGTTCCAAAAAAATGGACACGCCTCTTATCGGTCTGGTTCTTTTTTTGACACTTCTTATTTTGCTTTTAAACCAATTTACGGCTTCTTATCTTATGGATGGCAACCATATTTTTACCAAGCGGAGTGTTTGCTTTATTTCTTTTCTTTTTGCCATTTTTGTCAGTTGGGGAGTTTATTCTCTTATTGTTAATAATAAGGTTTCGCGACTTTTTTCTCAACAAGCCATAATTTTTACCCTCGTTCTGATTCTTTCTTTAGTCTCAGCCACTGTCTACGCCTCTGGCCCTAAATCACAAGTCGTGACAGGCGATGAACTTTCTTCCTCTTATTATTTATGGGACAGGATAAAAGAAGAAAATAACCCTTGTGTCTTAGCCAACACTTGGCCTCTTTTAGCCCTTGAGATGGTTTCTGATCGAAGAATTGTGGCTGGCGGGTTTCCTGTTTATTATGAATATGCTCAGCCGGAAAGAGTTTATCTTTTTGAAAATATGAACAAAACGCCTACTATTCGTTATTTAGAAAGGGCGATAAAAATTACTGGCAGTTCAAAATGCTTTTTTGTGACCGAAGAAAGATTTATTATTTTTAAAGACCAGGGAAAGGTGATTGGCGGGATAAAGAAAATTTTAGGAGAGCCAAAAGCTATTGGCGAAGTTTTAATTTGGACTTATGAGCCAAATAAATAATAAGAATATAAAAGAACTTACAAATAAATTATGAAAAGATTTTTAATTTATTATCGTCTTTTATTAATTATTCTGGTGATTCTTTTTTTTATTTTACTATTTCATAAGAACCTCGCGCCTGAGGGCAGGATGTTTCTGGTCAAAGATTTTTGTCTTGAGTCAAAATTTATTTCCGATCTTTATCCGGAAGAACGAGCTAAGCCCGTGGAAAAAAATGGTGATAAATGTTATCAAACGTTTTTTAATCAGCCAGTTTATTTCAAGGTAAAGGTGCCGAGAGTTTTCACCCAAGCCAAGGTGAAACTTGTTTATCGCAACGCGCGGCAGAACGTAGTTCAATTTGGAGTTTTGAGAACAAAACATCAAACAACTGATTGGGATTTCCAATTAAAATTAATAGAGAACAAAATTTTTGATAGTTTAGACTGGTATAAAATTGAAGAAGAAGGAGTGATTTTGTGGCAGAAGAAAAAAAGATTTAATTCAATCCATCAATTTCTTAATAATCTGCCCATGGACCAAAAAACAGCCGCTTTCTTCTATGAAATCGTGCCGGAGGCGATAGGAGATAAGACAAAGGTGATTAAATGGAATAAAGATACACCCCTTAAATATGTAGATTATATTATAGCTAGCTACGCCCAGCCCCTAAAAAAAGGCGATAAGGTGGAGAGCGAAGTGGAATTTTTAGTTGGTCAAGATTTTATTAATCAAGGCGCCTTGGAGTTTATGATTTCTGCTCCAGGGATTGAAGATGATCGCTATGAAATAAGTGTAGAAAAGATAGAGATAGAATTGGCCGGACCTGCTTTAAGCGCGTCGAATTTTTGGCAGAAAGTAAAAGAATATTTTGTTAGAAAAATAAGAAAAGATGAATAACCAATGAAAATATGAAGTTTGTTTATTATTTTTTCCGCGAGTTATTTCTTTTTAGTCTCATTGTTTTATTTTTGCTTTTAGCTCTTGAAGATTTTGAGCCTGGCTTTGTCACCCTCTGGCTTGATTTTGATTTTTTCTTAAAAATTATTTTCATTACTGGTCTTTTAGCTTTTTTTACTAGTTCTAAATCTGATTGACCTTTGCCTTTTTTTTGTTATAGCGATTGCTTCTTCTTAATATTATTATTGTAGCAATCGATATATCAATAATTTTCTTTAGTATTGTTTTAATGGTAAATTATTGCTATAATCTTCTTATGAAACTTAAGAAGCTTTTTGATCCGCATAAAATAGCTGTTATTGGCGCTTCAAGCCAAAAGGAAAAATTAGGCTATAGTTTGCTTTATAACCTTTTACAAAACAAAAAGAGAATAATTTATCCGGTTAATCCGCATCATAAAAGAATTTTAGGTTATAAGTGTTTCAATTCAGTTCTAAAGATAAAAGGAAAAATTGACTTAGCTTTAATTGCGGTTAAAGCAGAGGTCGTCCCGGGAGTTTTAGAAGAATGCGGAAGAAAAAAAATACCTTTTGCCATTATTATTTCTGCTGGTTTCAAGGAGACCGGCGAGAAGGGGAAGAGACTCGAAGAAGAAATAAAAATAATTAGCCAAAGATATGAAATTGGAATTTTGGGGCCGAATTGTTTAGGGCTGCTTGATTCTCTAAGCAACTTAAACGCTTCTTTCGCTAGCGAAATGATTCTTAGAGGAGATATATCATTCCTTTCCCAATCAGGCGCTATCTGTTCTTCAATGCTTGACTGGGCGAAAAAAGAAAATATCGGTTTTTCAAAATTTGTTAGTTTAGGTAATGAATCTGTTTTGACAGAAAATGATTTTCTTGAATATTTAAAGGGCGACAAAAAAACAAAAGCGATTTTAATGTATCTTGAAGGAATTACTGACGGCAAAAGATTTGTAAAAATAGCAAAAAAAATTACTAGAATTAAACCTTTGGTTATCCTTAAAGCTGGCAGGACAGAGAAGGGCAAGATGGCGATAGCTTCACATACAGGATCACTCACGCCCTCGGACGAAATTTTTAAAGCTGTCTGTCGGCAAAATAAAATCGTTAACGTGGATTCTTTAAGAGAACTTTTTAATTTTACTAAAATTTTTAATGCTGGTATTTTAAAGCCGCTTTCTCGTTTGGCCGTTGTCACTAATGGCGGCGGGCCGTCTGTTCTGATATCTGACTTGATTGAAATGTCGCCTAAACTTCTATTAGCTAAATTGAATAAAGAAACCAAAAATAAATTAAAAAAATTTTTGCCTTCAGCGGCTTCAATTAACAACCCGGTTGATATTTTAGGCGATGCCTTATCTTCAAGATATGAAAAAACTCTAAAAGTTTTAATTGAAGATAAAAATATTGATGGTCTGATTGTTATTGTCACACCGCAAAAAATGACGGAAATTAAAGAGACGGCCAAAGTTTTAATTAAATATCATAAAAAGAAGCCCGTTATCCCTATTTTTATCGGCGAACAAACAACCGCGAAAGGAGAAGAAATTTTAAAAAGGAATAAGGTAGGTAATTTTGAATACCCAGAGGATATAAAAGAAGTTTTAGAAGATTTTGCTGTTTCCTCGATTTTGAGGAAGAAAAAAATTTTAAAAGGAGAAAAAGAAAAGGTTCGAGTCTCAGTTCTTGATTTTAATAAGACTTTCTCTTTACTCAAAAAATATAAGATAGAAGCTGTTCCTTCTTTTTTTGCTAAACAAAAAAACGAATTAAGGAAAATCATCCCAAGAATTAATTTTCCAATAGCAATAAAAGTAGTTTCTCCACAAATAATTCATAAGACGGATTTCGGCGGAGTCAAATTGAATATTAGAACGGCCAAAGAAACAGAAGAGGCATGGGAAAAGATAGTTGAAAAGATAAACCCCGACGCCAAAGGGTCGGGGCTCCGACCGAAAGCGTCGGAGAAAATAAAGGCAGAAATTCTCGGAATGATTATCCAGCCAATGATTAAAGGGAAAGAGGTGATTGTCGGCTTAAAAAGAGATCCAATTTTTGGACCCGTGATTATTTTTGGCTTAGGCGGAATTTTTACCGAAATTTTAAAAGATGTTTCTATGGCTATTGCTCCTTTGACAAAAAAAGACGCTCGTGAAATGTTAGGGGAGATCAAGGGATTAGAAATTTTAAAAGGAGCAAGGGGAGAGAGGTCGGTTAATTTTGAGGCTTTAGAAAAAATTATTTTATCTTTGTCGCGTTTATCATTAGAACATCAAGAAATAAAAGAAATTGACCTTAATCCAGTCATCGTTAATGACGCGAGAGCTATAGTTGTTGACGCAAGAATAATTATTTGAATCTATGGAAAATTCCATGAAAAAATCTTTCACCCTTATTGAACTCCTCGTAGTGATCGCTATTATTGGCGTCTTAGCCGCTTTGGTCATCCCTAACTTAACTCAAGCCAGAGCCAAAGCTCGTGACGCCAGAAGAGTTATGGATTTAGAAACCTTGCAAAA
>MNZE01000024.1 GCA_001873465.1 Parcubacteria group bacterium CG2_30_36_38
CAGTTCGCTGCCTCAAGGACTGATTGATTTGACTATTTTGACTATTTCTGACTAGGAAAGAAATCGGGAGTTCGACTCCCGATTTCTTCTCCGGTTTTTTTATTTCTGACAATTGACAGGTTTTTCGCCCTTTGTTATAATACAATTCTATGTATCTTATACCTACAGTTATTGAACAATCAGCCCGAGGAGAAAGGGCTTACGATATTTATTCTCGGCTTTTAAAAGAGAGAATTATTTTCTTAGGCGATGTTATTGATGATAATGTGGCGAATACAGTTATCGCTCAGCTTTTATTTTTAGAAAGTGAAGATAAAAACAAAGATATAAAGCTTTACGTAAACAGTCCGGGCGGTTCTGTTTCAGCTGGCTTGGCTATCTATGACACGATGCAGTATGTTAAGCCAGATGTCTCCACCATTTGCGTTGGGATGGCGGCTTCTATGGCCGCAGTACTTCTTACCGCAGGCGCTAAGGGGAAAAGATGCGCTTTACCAGACGCAGAAATTCTTCTCCACCAAATTATGGGGGGAATACAAGGTCAAGCAACTGACATTAAAATCAACGCTCAACATATTCTTGACCTGAAAGAAAGACTGAATAAAATATTATCAGAACATACAGGAAAGCCATTAGAGCAGATTGACAAAGATACCGACCGCGACTTTTTTATGGACGCTTACGAGGCAAAGAAATACGGCGTTATTGATAAAGTAATCACTAAATAATCGCTTAAAATTTATTTTTTCTTTTTTAAAAAGCCGAGAGAAGGTCTCGGTTTTTATTTACTAATTTAAGTTTATGGACAAAACATTTATAATCGGGTCAATTTTAATTGGAGTTCTCTCTGGCTACTTTCTTAGATATTTTTGGGCTAAGTTAGAAATCAATTCAGCAGAAAGAAAATTAGAGGCAATACTTGAAAAGGCGGAAGAAAAAAAGAAAGAAGCTATTCTTGAGGCAAAAGAAAAGGCGATAGGACTCATTGAAGAAGCAAAAAAAGAAGCAGAAAGAAACATGAGAGAATTGAAAGAGTTAGAACGCGATTTACGCAATCGTCAAGGGATTTTTGAAAAGAAATTGATTGGTTTAGAGGAGAAAAGGGCTCAAATTGAAAAGGAGTCAGAATTAATTTCAGAAACAAAAGAACGAACAAAGAAACTTCATGAGGAGGCGGTAGGGACGTTACAGAAAATTGCCGGTTTAACTACAGAGGAAGCAAAGCAGGAACTTTTTGAAGCCCTGGAAAAAAAGTATAAAGACGATATTTTTGGGAGGATTAAAAAGATCGAGGCATTTGGCAAAGAACAAATAGAGAAAACAGCCAGGCAAATGATAATTGAAGCAATGGAGCGTTTAGCCGAATCAGTTGTGAACGAAGTTGCTTCCACCAACATTTCTTTGCCTTCCGATGAAATCAAAGGCAGGGTTATCGGACGAGAAGGAAGAAATATTAAAGTAATTGAGCGGTTGACCGGCGTAGAAGTAATTGTTGATGATACGCCTGAAGTGATTTTTGTTTCCAGTTTTAATCCGTTGAGAAGACAGTTGGCAAAAATGGCTTTAGAAAAATTGATTGTTGACGGGAGGATTCAGCCGGCCAGGATTGAGCGGATCGTTGAAGAATCGAAGAAAGAACTAAGCTCAGAGATTAAAAAAACCGGGGAAGAAGCGGTTTATGAATTAGGCATCACAGGTCTTGATCCAAAACTCGTTAATTTAATGGGCCGACTCAAATTTAGAACAAGTTATGGACAAAATATGTTGGCTCATTCTATTGAGGTGTCTCGTTTATCGGAGATGCTGGCAACTGAATTGGGAGCAAATGTAGCCGTGGCAAAGAAAGCTGGTTTTTTACACGATCTAGGCAAAGCGGTTGATTTTGAAATGCAGGGCACCCATCCTGATTTAGGCAAAGAGTTGGGCCAAAAGTATAATTTGTCAGAAGAGGTTATTATTCCAATCGCCACTCATCATGAAGATCATCCGCCGACGCTTGAAGCAGAGATTGTTAAAGTAGCCGACGCTCTTTCTTCTTCTCGGCCAGGAGTAAGAAAAATAGATTATGAAGAGTATTTAAAGAGATTAGAAGAATTAGAAAATATAGCCAAGGGATTTTCTGGCGTAGAAAAAGCGTATGCTATCCAGGCTGGCCGCGAGATTCGGATTTTTGTTAAACCAGAAGAAATTGATGATTTAGCCAGTCAAAAGTTGGCTCAGCAAATTGCGGATAAAATAGAAGCAGAATTGAAATATCCCGGCGAGATAAAAGTGACAGTGATTAGAGAAAATAGAATAGTAGAATACGCTCGATAATTTTTAAATTTTTATTTTTAGCATGAATATCTTATTCTTCGGAGACATCGTAGGCAAAATCGGCAGAAAGGCCTTAGCTCAGACATTACCCGGCTTAAAGAAAAGATTTAAGCCAGATTTAATATTGGCTAACGGAGAAAATTTGGCGCACGGTAAGGGTTTAACGCCGAAAGTAGTGAAAGAAGTTCTAAAGACAGGCGTTGATTATTTAACTTCCGGTAATCATTTTTTTTCGAGAGAGGAGACGGAAGAGGTTTTAGAGGAAAATTTGCCGGTGATAAGGCCGGCTAATTTTCCTCTAAGTTTGCCTGGCGAGGGATCAGCAATAATTTCTAAAGACGGCGATAAGATCCTTTTAATTAATTTACTTGGCCGGACCTTTATAGAAAATGAAAAGACGATATTGAGCCATCCTTTTTTTAAGGCCCAGGAAATTTTATCGAATTTCTCTGAAATAAAAATAAAGATTATTGATTTTCACGCTGAAGCCACCAGCGAAAAAAATGCTTTAGCTCATTGGCTTGACGGAAAGGTAAGCCTTATTGTTGGTACCCATACACATATTCAAACTTCAGACGAAAAAATTCTAGCAGAAGGCACTGCTTTTATTACGGACTTAGGAATGGTTGGCGCTCTTGATTCTGTTTTAGGTATGGTGAAAGAGCACTCGATTGATTATTTGCTTGGCGAAACAGAAAAATTTAAAATTGAGATCCCGGAAAAAGGACGATCCCTCGTTCAGGGAGTATTTACTCTGATTAACGAGACTACCGGAAAAGCAGAAAAGATAGAAAGAATAAATGAAGAAGTTATTATTGATTAAATGTTTATTTTTGATATTATAAAACCATGGTAAAAAGAACTTATCAACCTAAAAAAAGAAAAAGAGCTAGGAGTCACGGATGGCTTAAAAGAATGAGAACAAAGCCGGGTAGAAACGCGCTGAAGCGGAGGAGGGCCAAAGGCAGAAAGAGATTAACAGTCTAAGTATGCGATTTTCTTTTCATTTTTTGAAAAAGAATAATGACTTTTTGCGAGTGTTCAAATTTGGCAGGACTTTTTTTTCTTCGGGCCTCGTAATAAAATGGATGCAAAATAATTTAGACTATTTTCGTTTTGGTTTAGTTATTTCTACTAAAATTGATAAAAGAGCGGCGAAAAGAAATAAAATAAAAAGAAGATTAAGAGCTATCTTTAGAGAGACGGCAGAAAAGATAAAACCAGGTTTTGATTTTGTTATCATTATTAAGCCGGCAATTAAAGAGATGGATTTTCATCAAAAGAAGGCAGTAGTATTAAATTTTTTGGAAAAAAACAATTTATTATGTTTAAAAAAATAATTTTAAAGACAATTCGTTTTTATCAAAAGGTATTCTCTCCTGATCATGGATTTTTTTCTTTTTTATTTTATCCTGGCGTTTGCCGTTTTCGTCCGACCTGCTCAGATTATGCCGCCTTAGCAATTGAGAAATATGGACTCTTGGTCGGGCTTCGGAAATCGTTTTTGCGCGTTTTGCGTTGCCATCCTCTCTCAAAAGGAGGTTTTGATGAGCCGTAATCAATCTTATGGGACAAATTTTTAATACAATTTTAATCCAACCACTTTTGAATTTGCTTATCTTTTTTTATAATGTTATTCCTTTCCACGATTTAGGATTAGCGATTATTATTTTAACCATCATTATCAGATTAATCCTCTCACCGTTTTCACGTTTGGGCATAAAATCACAAAAGAAGCTTCAGGATTTGCAGCCAAAACTAGATGAAATAAAAAAGAAACATGCTGGTGATATGCAGAAACAATCGGCGGCTATGATGAATCTTTATCGAGAAAATAAAATTAATCCTTTTTCTTCTTGCCTTTTGCTACTCATTCAACTGCCGGTTTTAATTGCCTTTTTTAAAGTTTTAAATACTGGCATCGCCAGTAGCGGATTGAACCCGATTGCTTTTGGTTTTTTGAATTTAGCTCGTGTCAATATTTTTTTAGCCGGCATCACTGCTTATTTTCAATATCTACAAATGAAAAGTCTGCCAACCAAAAAGCCAGAACCTGTTTTTGTCGAAAAAGACGGCGCTAAAGATGAAAATATGGCCACGAGGATGAACAAACAAATGACAATAATGATGCCTTTTATGACCTTGCTAATAGGGGTGACTCTGCCCAGTGGCTTGATGATTTATTGGTTAATAAGCACCATTTTTAGTATTTTGGAACAAAAATTATTTATCAAGTAATATGTCAATTTTCATTTTGAAATCATTTATTTTTGATCCGATTTTCACTGTTTTATATTTTCCTTTCTGGTGGTATGGACCAGGGCTCCTGAAAAGAGCCAAGGGGTTAGCAAAGAGAATAAAAAATCTCAGCCATGATCTTGCCTTAAAAATAATGTTTATCAACCTCTTAAGGCCGATGTTTGGCGAATATTCCCGTTCAGGCAGGATTATTAGTTTTTTCATGCGCTGCGTTCTCCTTATTTGGCGATTGATTTTATTCAGCTTAGGCGTTATTTTTTTCGTCCTGCTTTTTCTTATTTGGATATTTTTGCCTCTTATTGCAATCTGGCAAATAAAGGGCTTTCTATAAATTTTCAAGACGAAGTCGCAGAAAATTTATCTAGAAAACCTTTAATAAAGTTTCAAATTTTTTAAATTTTTTGGTATGCTGTCAAATTTTTTTATTTGTTCTTCTTGTGATGGGAAAGAAGGAGCCAATGTTTGTCCTGTCTGTGATGGACGGGGGATTTATGCCTGGGTGGGCGGTTATCTTTTATATTTTGAGAAGAAATTTGAAAAGATAGAGTCTTTTGTCCGAATTTTTAAAATTATTTTAAAGACTGCCATCAAAATTATTTTAATTTGTTTTGGTATTTTAGGGATATTGTCTCTTCTCCATCATTTTTTTCCGATTGCTTATTTAGAAAATTTTTCTTATTTTTCTAAAGAAAAAGATTTTCCCCTTTTATTTTTTTGGCTTTCTATCATTACTGACTTGTTTTTGATTTATCTGATTGAGCGCGAGACCGAAGAAAAAAGAAAAATTTACCCCAGTATTTCAAGAGAGGTGAAATTTCCACCGCAAAATTTTGATGATTTGAAAAATATCCCTTTAAGATATAGAATCAATGTTTTTGACGCTCTTTCCAAAGAAATGAAGAAAATTTTGCTTGAAAGTCATCGGTTCGCTTATAAATTAAGTGATAGAGAAATAGAGCCGATTCACCTTTTAGCCGCTCTTCTTTCATCGCGCGAAGTGATTTTGGTCATCAATCGCTTGGCCATAGATTGGGGGGAATTAAAAGAGAAAATTTCTTCTCAACTTGGCAAATTAGAAAAAAGGACAGGAGGAGATTCAAAAATTTCTCCTTCTCTCCAAACAAAAAAAATGCTTTTAGCTGCTTATGACCTCGCCGCAGAAAAAGAGCTTTTAGATATCGGGCCGCTTGAAGTTTTAGAAATCATGGTCGGCTTAAAAGGTCCGGTTAAAGATTTGTTTGATGATTTTGAAATAGGTCAAAATGAAATAAAAAATGTTTCTTTGTGGGTTGATGTTTATAAAGAGATACGTCGCGAATCAGCTTATTTTGCTCGTCAAGCGCGTTTTAAGCCGAAGGGAGCAGTTGATCGCGCTTATACAGCCGTGGCCACTCCTTATCTTGATTCTTTCTCCCAAGATCTGACCCGTATCGCCCGAGCCGGTTATTTAAATATTTGCGTGGACAGGGAAAAAGAAATGGAAGAGATTTTCAGGATTTTTGAGGGCGGCGGACAGAGCATAGTTTTAGTCGGTTTCCCAGGCGTGGGCAAGACCGCGATTATCAATGGTCTAGCCAGACGAATGGTGACCGAGAATGTGCCAAAGTTTTTACAGGATAAGAGATTGGTAAGCTTAAGTATTGCTGCTTTAGTTGCTGGCGCTGCCGGCAGTGGAGAAATAGAAGAAAGATTACAAATAATCCTTAATGAAATTTACCGAGCAGGTAATATCGCTCTTTTTATTAAAGATATTCATAA
>MNZE01000022.1 GCA_001873465.1 Parcubacteria group bacterium CG2_30_36_38
CTAGAAAGTAATCCCTCCACGGAAACGAATTCTGTCAGAAAAACATCTGGTCTGCCGTATTTTAAAAGCATCTGCCGAAATGCTGCATCAGTGACATTCGCCATTGGCGCTATAGCCATGATGGGCTTTTTCAGCTTTTTCCAAAAATTTTGTTGCATAATAATATGCCTGAATAATAGAGAAAATGTCATTTCTTGAGAAGTGACATTTTCCAACTGGCGGAGGAGGTGGGATTCGAACCCACGATACCTTACGGTATACAGTCTTTCCAAGACTGCGCACTCGGCCACTATGCGACTCCTCCAAATTAAATTCAAAATAGATAATACATTATTATAGCAAAATTTTCAAAAAGAAAAAAGGGGTGGTTTAACCCCTTTTTTATTATTTGGTCGGGAACGTCTAGTTAGAGAGAGTACACTCTCAAGGGCTGGCTGCAAAACTGTTGCACCACTCAAGCCGCCCTTCGGCCTGAAATCTCCTCTCAAATTCTTTTCTTCAGGAAAGACAACGGTCCAACAATAGGTTGAATCCGATTGTCTTATACGCTCTCGACGAAAATAATACAGCTATAGAGCGCACCTCCTAGAACGTTCCCGGATTTTCCTCCTTTTAGTTTTTAAATTATAAACAAAAGCTTTTAAATTGTCAAGACCTCTTGTTTTCCTCTTTTAAGATATTCAAAGTGGTTTTTAAAACAGTGTCAGGATTCAAAGAAATAGAATCAATGCCTTCTTTGACCAAAAATTCAGCAAAGCCTTTGATGTCGCTCGGTGCCTGACCGCAAATTCCTACTTTCCTGTGATATTTATGAGCAATTTTAATAATTTGGGAAATTAATCTTTTGACCGCCTGGTTATTTTCATCAAACAGACGAGCAATTAAACTTGAGTCTCGATCAAGACCTAGGGTTAATTGAGTGAGATCATTGCTACCAATGGAAAAGCCATCAAACAATTTAGCAAACTCATCGCCTAAAATAACATTTGAGGGAATTTCACACATGACATAAACTTTCAAGGCGTTTCCTCCTCTTTTTAAGCCCATCTCCTCTAAAATCTTCAACACCGCCTTTGCTTCCTCTGGCGTCCGACAAAAAGGAACCATCACGACCACGTTTTTCAAGCCAAAAATTTCTCTAACTTTTTTTATGGCCTGACATTCAAGCTTAAAGGCCTCTTTAAAATTCGGATCATAATAACGAGAAGCGCCGCGCCAACCGATCATTGGGTTGGCTTCTTCTGGTTCAAATAATTTTCCGCCAATTAAATTGGCATATTCATTTGTTTTAAAATCAGAAAATCTGACAATGACCTCTTTTGGATAAAAAGCAGCCGCGATCCTACCGACTCCTTCAGCTAATTTATCAATATAAAATTGGGTTTTATTCTGATAACCAAGGGTAATTTGGTCAATTTGTTTTCTAATTTTTTTATCTTTTATTTTTTGATAATTAAGCAGGGCTAAAGGATGAATTTTAATATAATTGTTAATAATAAATTCTTCTCTCGCTAAACCAACGCCATCATTGGGAATAAAAGAAAAGGAAAAAGCTTGTTCTGGCTCACCAAGATTCATCATTATTTTTGTTCTTGGTCTCTTTAGGCTTTCAACTTTTGTTCTTTCAACTTTAAAAGGCGTCAGTCCTTTATAAACAAAACCTGTTTCTCCTTCAGCGCAAGAAATAGTCACTTTTTGACCTGTCTTAATTTTTCGCGTTCCGTCCCCTGTTCCAACAATACAGGGTATGCCTAACTCTCTGGAAACGATGGCAGAGTGACATGTGCGCCCTCCTCGATCAGTCACAATGGCTGAAGCTATCTTCATGACTGGTTCCCAATCAGGATCTGTTTCTTGGGTCACCAAAACCTGCCCGTGTTTAAATTTATCTATATCCTTTACATTTTTAATCACGTTGGCTTCGCCTTGACCGATTTTTGAACCGATCGCCACTCCTTGAACTAAAATTTTAAATTCACGAACTCCCTTTTTTTGCCGCGCTAAAACGCCTTTTTTTCTCCCAATTAAAATGTACTCCTCTAGGACATCTATCCTCTTCCTCGACTGAACAGTTTCTGGTCGAGCCTGGACAATATAAAGTTTTTTATCAATTCCGTCTTTCGCCCATTCCATGTCCATTGGTCGTTTATAATGTTTTTCAATAATGACTGAATATTTCGCCAGCTCTAAAATCTCCTGATCGGTCAAAGTAAATTTCTCCCTTTCTTTTTTCGGCACATTAATTTCTAAGGTGGCTTGACCGACTTCCTTGCCATAAATTAGCTTTTTCTCCTTAGCTCCAAGTTTTTTGCTCACCACTGGCTTGTATTTATCAATAAGCGGTTCGTAAACCATAAATTCATCAGGCGTAACCCTTCCTTTGACCACACTCTCTCCTAATCCCCAAGATGAATTAATCACGGTTACGTCAGCAAATCCTGATTCTGTATCGCAAGAAAACATCACGCCAGCGCAAGCCTTATCACTACGAACCATTTTTTGTACACCAACAGAAAGCGCTATTTTTAAATGATCAAATCCCTGGTCTTCTCTATAAGAAATTGCCCGGTCAGTAAACAAAGAAGAGACACAATCCCTGACTGCTTGCAAGAGCTGCCTATCTCCTTTAATACCCAAATAAGACTCTTGTTGCCCAGCAAAAGAGGCGGTGTTGTGAGTAATAATACCTCCTAATCCTGCGGCGAAATTTTCAACACCGGGCACTACAAAGTCGTATACGTCTCCCTCATAATTTACGGGTTCAATTTTTTCAATCCTGTCCCATTTTATATTAGAATTAAAGAATTTAAGATATTCTTCAAGATTATTTTTCTTAATATAATCTCTGAACTCTTTAAAACTATGCCTTCCTCTAAATAATCCTCTATTCCAAGGGATAGCGCCATCTCTAAATTTTCCTTTTTCGTCATAATAAACATAATCTCTCACTGTTTTTTTTATCACTTCTTTTTCATAAAAGGCCTTATGACATATTGGGCAATAATATCTGTTTTTATTTTTATACTTACTGCTTTTAGTTATTCTCTCTTTACAAAAAAGACAGAAATAGATTTGCTTATCCTCTCTTGGCAGATTGGCTGTTAGTTTCTCTCTGAACTTCAAAGATAAATTTTGGGGTATTTCTAGATAATTAATAAAATCCTGATGGATGTCTTTGCTCTCATATAATTCTACAAGATAATTTAAGTTTTTTAATTTATTTTGATTATAAAAACCAATTAATTCTTTAAATTTCTTCGCCTCTAAATAGGGAATATTAATACACAAAGAATCTCTCCATTTTGTTTGTTGAGATTTACGTCTCCTTAAACGAAACTGAAATCCTAAAATTTCTAAAAGTTTTATTATCCCGCCTGCGAGCATCTCTGAGGTAGAACTATAATTTATTATTTTCCATTTTTTGCCAACATAACCATCTCCATCATAGCATCCCCTTAAAAATGCTCCTATTAATTCTTTCGGCAGGCCGAAGACAAAGTCCGGAACCTTTTTAATACCGCAAGATCTGCCTTTGCCTTTTATATTTTTTGGCATCCCAGTTAGGGACTGTAAGAATCTAACTAAAGATTTACAATATACTCGCAAAGTATTTTTGTTAATTTTTTGTCCTTTATATAAATTTATAGATTTCAAAAATTGTTTAACTTTATTCATCACTTCTTTATCAGAATTAGTTATCATGACAAAATTATTTCCATAAGTAGATCCTTCAGCCGCGTATAGACCTAAAAAATAAAGAAAATTTTTGTCTAATGGTATAATTTTTTTTAATCCATTCTGTATCTTCCAATTGTTTGAATGGTTTTTTATCATTACCAAGCCATTTTCAACAGCAATATCTCTCCCCTCTACATAATCTAAAACATCTATTTCGCTTACCCCAGAATTTATCTCTGGGAGACTACCTATTGTTGGAAGCAGCTCCTTCCCTTTTAATTGATTTATAGAACTAACCTTCGGAACCATTTTTTCCTCATCCAAAACAATCAATGAATGATTTGGGGAGACAACTATTTCTTTTTTTAATCTTGTGATTATTTTATAAAGTTTACTGTGCCTGGCCGGATGCTTATATATTTCCCCAACCTTATGCCATTTAATTTGACCATCCTCCATCGCTGGTATTTCAATCACATTAGGCATAATAGCGAATTTATTATAAAGTTCTTTTACCTTGCAGTAATAGGGTTTTCCATCTACTTTTACTAAGACGTGTTCATTTTCTGAAATACTGGGAAGATCTTCTGCCGTTGCACTTGAACGAACAGCCACATCAACATTTTTTACTTTGTATTCTCCAGAAAGCTTTTCATAGGCAGAGGTAATAACTTCTTTAAAATCTTCTGGCAGCTCTGCTTTAAGGATTGCCTGCCTAATTTTTTTACCTCTTTCTTTTAAATTTCTAATATTTTTAACATCTAAATCTTTTAAAGTTTCCTTGATAAATTCTTTTAAAGTCTTTTTAGGCGCGACTTTTGATTTTTCTATGAAGTACCAATAAGCATCAGAGGTCGTAGCAAAACCATTAGGAATTCTAATTCCTTCTTTGCCTAATTTTTGATACATCTCGCCTAGCGAAGCATTTTTGCCGCCGACGAGAGGCACGTCTTTGATGGTTAATTCTTTAAACCACAAAATAAACTTGGACATTGATTAAAATTTAAACAATTTAGATATTTGATAAAAAACAGGGATCTTCCATCCTTTCTCCAAAAGGGCGCTAAAAAGGGCGACAAGAGAAATGACAAAACAAAAAGACCAGCCGCAAAGACTGATTAATAGCCCAAACACTGGTAAAAAAATAAACAAAGAAAGAAGAGACTGAACTAAAAAAATGGCCAAGGCCTGACGATTATGGAAGTAAACGAAATCTCCTTTAATCTTAAAAAGCAGGGGGATAAAAACTAAAGGACCTAGATAAGAAACGGCTGACCAAAATTTTTCGGAGGGTGTGATAAAAGTTTGTGTTGTTTCCATAGGTTTATTAAATTAGTTATATTTGCGAATTTGAGTTTTCTGCCGAGAGATTAGCTAGCTAAATATATTATAAACTGTCTTAAAGGTCTTGACAAGAGTAAAAATGCCGCAGCCAAAATTTCATACCTTGGCGATTTGTGCCATAATTTTTTAGATTTTTAAACCCCTGCCTTTATCTCAATCACGTCGCCATCCTTTACTAGATATTCTTTTCCTTCTGTACGGATTGAACCTTTCACCCGGGCCTCTTTAAAACCTCCGCAATCAAGAAGGTCTTCCCATCTGATTACTTCGGCGCAAATAAAATATTTTTCAAAATCACTATGGATTACACCGCCTGCTTTTTGCGCAGTCTCTCCCTTTCTAAGTGTCCAAGCGCGTGTTTCATCGGGTCCCGAAGTTAGAAATGTTATCAGTCCAAGAATCTCGTATGCTTTTTTGATTAAAAGATCTAGCTCCGGTAAACTGGTTATGCCTAATTCCTCTCGCTCTCTCAATGTTAAATCTATTAAATCAAACTCATTCCTGAGATCAATAATGAGATATGGCCAATTATTTTTTTTAAATGATTCTTTGACCTCCTGATCAACTTCAGAGTCCTTGCCGTTTAAAAGATAAATCCGCGGTTTTATTGTCAATAATTGGTATTTATCCAAAATTTTTTTCTCCTCGGGCTCTAGTTTTTGTTCTGATAAAATTTTCCCCTTATCCAAAGAATCAAGGGCTTTTTTTAAAACATCATTTTCTTTAATTGATTCTTTATCCCCTCTCTTTATATCATGCCCCAGACTTTCTATCCTTTTAGTTATAGTTTCTGAGTCCTTTAAACTAAGCTCTGTATCTAAAATATTTTTTTCGGACATTGGGTCGATTGAATTGGCTGTATTAACAATCTCAGGATTTTTAAAAGCCCTAAGAATATAAACTATGGCATCTGTTTCTCTGATATTTGCCAAAAATTTATTCCCCAACCCCTCTCCCTGATTTGCTCCTTTTACGAGTCCGGCTATATCAACAAATTCAATGGTGGTGTAAATTTTTTTTGCTGAATGACAGCAAGAAGCAAGTTTATCTACTCTCTCGTCTTCGACTGCCACCACGCCAGTATTCGGCTCAATCGTGCAAAAAGGATAGTTTGCTATATCCACTTGCCTTTTGGTGATTGTTTGAAAAAGAGTTGACTTACCAACATTTGGAAGTCCAACTATTCCCACTGAAAGCCCCATAAAATATAAATAAAAAATTCCATTAATAATCTTATTCAATTGTACCTTAAAAAAAATTTTCGTACACCCCACATCAATAAGCGTCGCAGCCATATGATAATTTCTAAATAGCCTTGATAGATCTTGATAAGAGATAAACAAACCCCACACCAAATTTTAAATTT
>MNZE01000026.1:0-358 GCA_001873465.1 Parcubacteria group bacterium CG2_30_36_38
AAATCCTGTTCCTTTTTCCATTTTTTCAAGCTCCCTCGCCACGGCCAAAAGAGGGACCACTGACCCTCCCGTTCCTCCGCCTGATAAAACTATTTTCATGATTGTCATTATATCATTTTATCAAGAATAAAATAGGGCTGCTGATTTCATTACAACAGCCCTTCGAAATAATTTTCAATACCTCCTCCTTAATACTTGCTCCCAGGAGGAGAAAAAATCATTTTCTTCATTTCCATGCCTCGCACAAACCAATCCCTAGGATAATTTTCTTCACCATGACAAGCACCCAATCTCGGATTGCCTGACATTCGGCTCTCTTCCTTTTCCGATCTTCGTCTCTCGTCCAACTCTTCCAAGC
>MNZE01000026.1:366-7216 GCA_001873465.1 Parcubacteria group bacterium CG2_30_36_38
CTTTCCGTCACTATCTTATTCATTTTCATCGTCCCCCCTCCTTCATACCTTCTTCTTATTTTTAGAAAATATCCCCGCTGCCCTTCTGATAATCTCATTATAACGCTCCGTTGGAAGCCGAGGATTTTCACCTGGGTTTGAGAAAAGCCACGCCCTGTGCCTTTCAAAAAATCTTCCTTCGAAAGGATTACCTCTGGACATGAAAATTATTTCTACGCCCAGAAGCAAGTCCTCAATCCTTACCTCATCCACAAAACCATTGTTTTTCTCACATCTACTACCGCTATCTCTTTCATCTTACCCTCCCTTTATTTTAATTTTCTGTTAAAATAATAGCAAATTTTTCCTTTTATGTCAAGTATCAAAAAAATTACCATCAACGACGAATCTTACCCTACTCTGCTCAAACAAATATTTACCCCGCCAAAAGAACTTTATGTTTTGGGTAATTTGGAAAAAGAAGAAAAAAATCCTCTAGCCGTGGTGGGAACTCGCTTGCCGTCTTCTTATGGCAAAGCGATTTGCTATTCTTTGGTCAAAGAATTAGCCGCCAGAGGGATCACCATCATCAGCGGTTTAGCCAAGGGTATTGACGGCATTGCTCATGAAGCGGCTCTTGATGCTCATGGAAAAACAATTGCTGTGCTTGGTTCCGGATTAAATGTTTTATATCCCTCAATTCATAAAAAGTTAGCCGAAGAAATTGTAGGAAGGGGCGGCGCCCTTGTTTCCGAATACCCTCCGGATACCCCGCCAGATCATTGGCAATTTCCAGCCAGAAACAGAATTATTGCTGGTTTATCGCAAGCAACCTTGGTAATTGAGGCGCCAAAAAAATCAGGCGCTTTAATTACTGCTTTTTTTGCTTTAAATGAAGGAAGAGAAGTCTTGTCCGTACCTGGCGAGATTAATAAAGAAAATTCGGGGGGAACAAATAATTTAATAAAGCTAGGGGCTAAGCCAGTCACTCAAGCTCAAGACGTTCTTGAAATTTTTGGTTTAGAAACGAAATTAGATCAAAAAGAAATAATAAAACCTGATTCAAAAGAAGAAGAAATTTTACTTAAAATTTTAAAACCAGACGAATCAATCCATGTTGACAAATTAACAGAACTCTCTAAACTACTCCCTTCAGCTGTCTTGTCTACCTTGACAGTCATGGAAATAAATAAAAAAATAAAAAATTTAGGTCAAGGCTTTTATATTTTAAATTTATGAAATTAATTATTGTTGAATCGCCGACGAAAGCAAAGACAATTTCTAATTTTTTGAAAGCGGAGCCCCGTAGTGAACGAAGTTCTACTACTGGGGACGACTTTGTAGTGGAAAGCTGCAATGGCCATGTTAGAGATTTGCCAAAAAGCAGGCTAGGAATTGATGTTGAAAATAATTTTCAGCCGGAATATATAATTCCCGTCAAAAAAAAGAAAGCGGTTAATAATTTAAAAAAGGTAGCTGCAGGAGCTTCGGAAATTTATCTGGCCACTGATGAAGACCGAGAAGGAGAATCAATCGCTTGGCATCTTGATCAAATCTTAACAGACTCCAAGTCATCAACAACAAGAATCGCTTTTCACGAAATCACCGAGGAAGCAATCAAAGAGGCCTTAAAAAACCCGAGAGAGATTGATCTCAATTTAGTTAATGCCCAGCAAGCTCGCCGAGT
The DNA here is from genome assembly GCA_001873465.1 of Parcubacteria group bacterium CG2_30_36_38. Classification (GTDB taxonomy): domain Bacteria; phylum Patescibacteriota; class Patescibacteriia; order UBA2591; family CG2-30-36-38; genus CG2-30-36-38. The sequence continues at coordinate 2,033 of MNZE01000026.1, forward strand.
TCTTGACCGATTGGTCGGTTACACCCTCTCCCCTGTTCTCTGGGAAAAAATCGCGAAAAAACTCTCAGCTGGCCGCGTTCAATCGCCGGCCCTACGGCTGATTGTTGAACGAGAAAGGGAAATAGGAAAATTTAAACCGGAAAAATATTGGACTATTGAAGTCCTTTTAGAAAAAAAAGATAGGGCTTCAAATTTTAAGGCCGAATTAACAAAAATCAAAGAACAGCCCCTGCCAAAGCCGGGCTTAAAAAACAAAAAAGAAGTGGAAGAAATCGTCAAAAACTTGAAAAAAGAGAAATTTTTTGTTTCTTCTTTGATAAAAAAAGACGTTTCAAGAACAAGCTCTCCTCCGTTCACTACGAGCACTTTACAACAGGAGGCAAATAACAAACTTAGCTTTTCTGCCAGACAAACAATGTATCTTGCTCAGAAACTTTATGAGACAGGCCTTATTACCTATATGAGAACCGATTCTTTAAATCTATCGGAGAAATTTTTGGCTGAAGCGTCTAACTTTATCGAAAAAGAATTTGGAAAAAATTACCATGAAGCGACGCGATATAAAACAAAAACAATAAGAGCTCAAGAAGCCCACGAAGCAATCAGACCAACTTCTGTTTTTAAAAAGCCGGAAGAGCTTAAAGATAAGATGGAGAAGGGTCAATTTAAGCTCTATAAACTAATATTTCAAAGAGCCATCGGCTCACAAATGACAAACGCTATTTTCGAAAGAGCAGATTGTGAAATCAGCGCTGGCCATTATTTATTTAAAGCCTTTGGTCTAAGTTTAAAATTTCCCGGCTGGCTTATTCTTTATCCGGAAAAACAAAAAGAAGAATCTCTCCCATCTCTTGAAGAAAAAGAAGAATTGAATCTTTCAAAAACGGAGACAATAGAACATTTGACTCAAGGACCGTCTCGATTTTCAGAAGCTTCTTTAATTAAAACTCTTGAATCACTCGGCATCGGCCGTCCTTCTACTTATGTGCCAATTATTGAAACCTTAAAAGAAAGAAATTACGTGACCCGTGAGGCCAGATATTTGAAGCCGACAGAAATAGGATTCTTGGTTAGCGATCTTTTATCGCGACATTTCCCTGAAATTGTTGATTATCAGTTCACAGCCCAAATGGAAGAAAATCTTGATAAAATCGCAATTGGCGAAACCGACTGGGTTTCTCTTGTTAAAAATTTTTATCTCCCCTTCAAAGAAAAAGTAGACAAAAAGGGAAAAGAAATTGAAAAAAATTTCGCCCCTCAAGAAACAAAAAAGGTTTGCCCAAAATGCGGCAAGCCCTTGATTATAAAAATGAGTCGGTTTGGTAAATTTTTAGCCTGTTCTGGCTTTCCTCTTTGCCGATTTACGCAGTCTCTTGAAGAAAATAATAATAGTTTAAAAATTAAATGTCCTAAATGCCAAAAAGGAGAAATTGTTAAAAAAAGAACTAAAAAAGGAAGATTCTTTTACGCTTGCAATACCTGGCCTTTATGCGATTTTGCCTTATGGGACGAACCTATTAATGAGTTTTGTCCAAAATGCTCCTCAATTTTAGTTAAAACAAAAAAAGGAGTTAAATGCAGTAGCAAAGAATGCCGCTACTTTCAATCTCCAGATGAAAAATTAGAATAAATATATCTTACTGTTCTAAATGGGAGCCGCTTATTTTTTGTAGGCGACTCTTTTTATTGATGAACTAACACCCTGTCACCAACATTCAGCCATTGATAAATTCTCTCGGCGGCTCTTAAAGAAACTCTCACGCAACCATGAGAAACCGGCAGGCCTAAATGGCCAACGCCTTCATAAACCCTTCCCCAAGTGTCTTGCCAATAAGGCAGGCCATGAATGCCAGCGCCGGAACTGGTAAACTGCATCCAGTGCGGCATGTATAAATTGTATTTTTTGGAATACTCAACAAGACTTTTCCTTAAAACCTTGAAATCACCAAGCGGAGTTGGCATCGCCGGCCGGCCGGTAGAAGCCTTTTCTTCCTCAATTAAAAAACCATTTTGATAAGCGTAAAGTTTCTGTTTCTTTGTATCAATCTCTACTCCTTTATAAAAACCAACCCCTTTGATCAGGGTTAAACGGGGGACCACAATTATCTTTTTCTCAGTCTCCATATTTAAAACCGCAACATTCACCCCTCCTTTGTAGTTCTCGTCATAAACAAAAAAACTATTTTTTTGTTGACCAGATTCATCAAAAATTTTTAAATGCGGTCCGCCGGAAAAACCAGCGGTCGTGATAATTTCTTCTTTCCCGTCCTTGTCTAAATCAGCTAAAGCAACCTTGACTCCGCCTTTAAAATTCTTCTCATAAGCCAAAAATTTATTAAGCAAATTGCCGTTTTTATCAAAAATCCTTATCTCCGGCTCCGCGTCACTGCCAGAGCCGATGACAATCTCTTTAATTCCATCAGCATTAATGTCGCCGGTCCCAAGACTAAATTCTCCGCCTCCTAGTTTTTCAAAAGCCAAAAAAGCCTTTAAAGGCTTTTTTGTTGAAGATAAACTGAAAATTTTGATATAAAAACCTTTTTCTTTTTCAATTCCGCAAACAATCTCTTCTTTCAAGTCTTGGTCAAAATCAAGAGCCGCTACCTTTAGGCCATGTCTTAAATTTTTATCATCAGCGAAAAAATGAGTGATTAATTCCCCGTTTTTGGTAAAAATTCTTAGATGAGGAGAACCATAAATGCCAGCACCGGCAATAATCTCTTTTTGTCCATCTCCGTAGAGGTCGCCGGCTGCTAAATTTACCCCACCCTTAAAACTTTTCTCAAAAGCTAAAAATTGGCTGATTAAAGTACCGTCGCTGCGAAAAATTTTTATCTCCGGCTGACTGCCAAAACCAGCGCCAATTAAAATTTCCTCTTTGGTATCAGCGTCAAGATCAGCGGTCCCTAAATTAATCCCGCCTTTATAATTTTTGTCAAAGACAAGAAAGGCGTTTTCTAGTTTTCCCTCTGAATTAAAAATTCTAAGTTCAGGGTAAAAATCAATTTTTTCCGGTTTCAGATCAGCCAATGAGCTAATCATCTCGCCAACCTGATAATTAAATTGGTTTAAAAAACCATCGGGGAAAAAAATAATCTTTTGCCACTCTGGGTCTTCAAAAATAGACTGGTAAGCCCAATCTTTTCTAACTGGCCTCAACTTTGCATTTTCTACATAAAAAACAATTGGATTACTTTCTTCCCGAACAAGACTTCCGTTTTTAAAAGGAACAAAACCATCATTAGTATAATTTGCAAGAGCTGACTCCTCAACCAAATCAACAGTTGAAAAATCCTGAGGGTAGCCCCAGGAAAGATAGACTGAAAGATGAGGAAAAATTTTCTTGGTTTTGCCGGAAATTAAGTAAAGAGTTTCTTTCCCTTCTATCTTCGCAATTGTCCCGTCTTTTATGTTAAGAGCGAAGACTTTTTTAAAATTAAGAATGAAAATAATAAAGATAAAAAAAATTATTAAAGCTATTTTTCGTTTTTTCCCCATAAAATTGTTCTCCATCAATTTTTTTTATTTTTTTGCAAAATATTTTTTTATAAGTTTATTAAACTTGTTTCCCCTGTCAAATTCATTTTTAAATTTTTCAAAACTGGCAGCCGCAGGCGAAAATAGAACCACTTTATGTTTCTCTTCCGATATTTTTTCAATTATATCCTCCAGTGATTTAAATAAGTTAAATTCATTCTTAAAATAATTTAGCCTTTCAAGTTCTTTTGCGAGCTTCTTGGTAGCGCTACCTTCAAGCAAAAACAGATTTTCTGAAGGAAGCGTTGCTTTTATCTTTTTAGCCAAATCTTTAAAATAAAGATTCTTGTCAGTGCCGCCGCAGACAAGAGCCAGATGTCTTCTGTCTTTATAAAATCTTTCTAAAGCCGCTATCGTTCCTACAGGGCTCGTAGCCGCGGAATCATTTATAAAAATAGCGCCATTCTTTTTAAGCACCAATTGCTGACGGAATTTAATTTCCGGCAGGTTTTTTAACTTCTTTGAAAGTTCTCTCCAATTTTTGCCGGCCAGATATGAGGCCAGAAGAGAAGCAGCTAAATTTAGTTTTTGGTGACTGGTTAATCCTTCTTTCTCCATCACGAGCGACTTCTTGTTGTTTTCCTGAAAATACATAGAATTCCCCAAAAACCAAACCCCGTTCTTATTTTTGGGAAGTCTCCTCAATGAGAAAAAATAAATTCGGCTTTTCGGTTTTTTTGAAAGAAAAATGTGGGTATATTTATCGTCGTGATTTAAAATAAGAATATCGCTCTTTTTCTGATTTATAAAAATTTTTGACTTTACATTTATATAAGTCTTCAAATTGCCGTATCGATTGAGATGATCACAAGATAAATTAGTAATCACGGCTATATGAAAAAATTTGCCTATTGAAACTTTAGGAGGCTCTAGCTTCTCTACATACTCAAGCTGATATGAAGAAATCTCTAAGACTAAAGGTTTTTTAGAACTAATTTTGTCTATGATTTTCAAAAGTCCGGCTGACGGAATATTCCCTCCGACGAGGACCGGAGAAAGAAAGTGACCGATCCAAGTAGCGACCGTTGTTTTACCCCTCGTCCCCGTCACTTCGATGTAAGGATGTCTAATGTCCTTAGATTGAAGAAGCTTCAAGAAAAGAGTATAATCGTTGAAAAATTCTTTTTTCAACTTCTTGGCTAACTTTACCCAAGGACTAAAAACGCTTACCGCAGGATTAAAAATAATAAAATCGCTCTTTTCAAAATCTTCTTTTTTATGCCCTCCTAAATGAAACTCTGTCTTAAAATTTTTCAACTGCCTAATTGAATTTTTCAGATTATTTTCTGGTTTCACATCGGTTACGGTCAATTTAGCTCCGCTTCGGGTCAAAAACTTGGCGGTTGAAACCCCTCCCCCTAATTGTCCTAATCCGACCAGCAGTGTTTTCTTATTTTTTAAAAAATTTTTCATCCTATAAAAGTAATTTTTCAATCAAACGATTTAGTTCTTCGTCATCCATAACTTCAATAATAATTTTTCTTTTCTCTCTGGTTTTTTCGATCTTTACCTTAACGCCTAATGAGTCTGCCAGTTTTTTTTCTTTTTCTAAAATTTCCGGATCAAGCTCAATCTTCTTGTAAACTCTTTTACCTTTAGACATCTTTTCTGTTTCCCTGACTGTCAGCCCCAATCCCAAAATTCGCC
>MNZE01000031.1 GCA_001873465.1 Parcubacteria group bacterium CG2_30_36_38
TAGGATAAGAAGCAATGATAATTTTCGCTTTTTTAAGAACTTTTTTAGGGATTGCCTCCAAATCAGGTAAATAATTATTTTCTTCTTTAAGAGGCATTGAATAAACTTCGCCGCCCGCCAGGTGAACTCCATTAAAATGAACTGGGTAAGTCGGGTTAGGGACAAGGGCTACATCGCCAGGTTCAAGATAACTCATCAGTAAATGGCAGATTCCTTCTTTAGAACCAACTAAAACTAAAACTTCTGAATTCTCATCAATTTCTTTCTCATACCTTTCTTTATACCAACTGGCAATGGCTTTTCTCAAGCGAGGCATGCCTTTGGCTTGCGGATAGCGATGAGTCTGAGGATGGTTCTTGACCGTATCAGCCAACCTTTCAACAATATGAGAAGGCGTGGACTGATCCGGATTGCCCATATCAAGATCTATCACATCTATTCCTTTCTTTCTCATTTCATCTTTCAATTTTTTGATCCGGCTGAAAATATATGGAGGTAAGTTTTGCAGCTTCTTATTCGGTCCAATCATTCCCTTATTATATGTTTTTTTCTTAATTTGACAAGGACAGAAATAAAGGGTATCTTAATAAGGAATAAATCTATGTTTAACCTTAATACATCCATTACAGAATTGCCGAGAATCGGCGTTTCAGGAGCAAAAAAATTGAAGAGGCTTAATATTTTAACAGTCAAAGACCTGCTTTACCACTTCCCCTGGCGCCATGATGATTACCGGCAAATTTTGACCATTGCTCGATTAAAAGCGGCCGGCGCGGGCGTGATCAGGGGGAAAATAAAAGTGATTGCCAATAAAAGAAGCCCGCAAAAGAGAATGATCATTACTGAGGCAATTGTTTCAGATGAGACCGATTCAGTAAAAATTGTTTGGTTCAATCAGCCGTTTCTTACCAGAATCATCAAGGCAGGGACAGAGCTTTATCTTGGCGGAAAAATGGAAAAAAATGAATATTACGGATTAGAATTATCTAACCCCTCTTACGAAATTTATAAAAACAAAACGCCGGTTCATTTCGGCCGCTTAGTGCCTATTTACCCCTTAACCTCTCGTTTAAGTCAAAAACAACTCCGTTTTTTAATCAGAACAACTCTCTTTGAGACAAAAATTCTTGATTGGCTTCCCTACCAAATTAAATATAAATATCATCTTGTTGATTTATCTTTTGCCTTGCACCAAATTCACTTTCCTAAAGACCTAAAATCAAAAAATTTATCCCTTGAGCGGCTCAAATTTGACGAGCTTTTTTTAATTCAGCTCAGAAATGAAATTATGAGGGAAAAAATAAAAAAACAAAAAGCTCCTTTAATCAAGTTCAAACTTAAAGAAACCCAAAATTTCGTCAACAACTTACCTTTCCGCCTTTCTGATGAACAAAGAAAAGTAGCTTGGCAAATTCTCAAAGACTTAGAAAAAGATGAGCCAATGAATAGATTACTGCAAGGCGAGGTCGGTTCTGGAAAAACCGTGGTAGCGACCATCGCCATTTTGAATGTAATCTTAAACAATTACCAGGTGTCTTATTTAGCTCCCACGGAAATACTTGCCTCTCAACAATTTAAAAATATTTCTTCTTTTTTAAAAACCAAACACGGAAATTTTTGGCCGGGGAAAAAAATTGCGCTTTTTACCAAAAATAATTTAAGAATCAGTCAAAAAAAAGTTAAGCGACCTGAGCTGCTGAAAAAATTGGCCTCGGGAAAAATAGATTTAATCATTGGCACGCACGCTTTAATTCAAAAAGAAATAAAATTTTCTCGCCTTGGCTTAATCGTAGTTGATGAACAACATCGTTTTGGCGTGGCCCAACGCCAATTTTTACTGGCTAGCCGTCATGAGCTTTTCCCCCATTTTCTTTCCATGACTGCCACGCCCATCCCCCGTTCTTTGGCTTTAGTTTTACACGGAAATCTTGATATCTCGCTCATTAAAGAAAAATTACCGGGCAGAAAGGAGGTGGAAACAAAAATTGTTAAGCCGGAAGAGAAAGGAGAGGTTTATCAGTTCATCAGGGAAGAAATCAAAAAAGGCAGACAGGGTTTTATCATTTGTCCTTTAATCGACCCCTCTGACCCCAGTAGTAGAGCGCTTCGCGCTCACTACGGGGCAAGCAAATTAGATTTTAAATCCGTGAAAGAGGAAGAAAAAAAATTATCGCGAATTTTCTCAGAATTTAAAATTGGGCTCTTGCACGGCAAACTAAAAGCAGAAGAAAAAGATAAAATAATGAAAGACTTCAAAAAAAACAAAATCAATCTTTTAGTTTCTACGACCGTGGTTGAAGTTGGAATTGATATCCCAAATACCTCAATTATGATGATTGAAAACGCAGAAAGGTTCGGCCTGGCCCAACTTTATCAATTAAGAGGCAGAATCGGCCGCGGGAGTCATCAGTCCTATTGTTTTTTAATCCTTGACGAAGAGAGTCAATCGTCTTATCTGCGGCTTAAAGCTTTAATTGAAGCAAAAAACAGCTTAGAATTAGCAGAAAAAGACCTTTCGCAAAGAGGGCCGGGCAAAATTTATAATTATGAACAATCCGGATTCCTAGAAGATTTTAAACTGGCCCGCTTCACGGACACAGATTTAATTAAAAAAACAAAAGAAGCAGCTCGTCTTTTTCTGCCTCTTTTTCAAGAAAAAATTTCCGCCTTAAGTCTAAAGGGCTTAGATAAAATCGTTTATTTAGAATAAAAAGAGGCTGTTACTTTTTCCTCTCTTTTTCGTCTTATATTATAGAAGATCTTTAAAAACATAACAAAAAAGGAGGAAAAAATGGAGACATTAAAGAAATCACCATATATACAGCTCGTAAAGGATGGAGAAATGTTCGTGATATGGCATTCTTTGTTTGGTTGTCCGCAGATCATCAATGAGAGTGGGATGGAATTGATTAATTTTTTCTCAGAGCCGAGAAGTGTTGATGAAGTTAAGAAGATAGGTCAGTTCGACAATACTGAAGAGAGCGTAGCCGTTTTGAAAAAAAATTATATACTTGTTCCTTCTGATTTTAATGAGAGAGAATTCCTGGAGATAAAGGTATCATCATATTATGAATCGTTTTCCGATGGGAGAGGCATAGATTACCTTTCGCTTATAATTTCAGAGCAATGTAATTTCTGTTGCACCTATTGCATTTCAAATAGTATGATTGATGCCAGTTACCGAAAGACGACTAAGAAGAAAATTATGAGATGGGAAACTGCTAAGAGAGCTATTGATATTTTTACCTCAATACTTCGATCTCATAACAAGAGAAAAGCGTATATCAACTTTGGCGGGGGCGAGCCGTTGCTAAATTGGGAGGTGGTCAATAAATCTTTATCTTATTGTAAGAGAAGATATGAGAAGGAGTTTGAGTTTACGTTCCGTATCAACACGAATGCATCTCTTATAGACAAGCCCATTGCAGAAATTCTGAAAGTTTACGACGTGAAAATCGCTCTTAGTATGGATGGACTTAAGCGGGCGAATGATAGAGTAAGGGTATCTAAATCGGGCAAAAGTGCTTTTAGCCAAATAATTGCAGCGATAGATGCTCTTTCTCGTATAAATTTCGGCGTAACAGGATTTTCGACCACTATAACTGAAGCAAATTTTGATCTAATAGGCGAAGACCTTATCATATTCTCACAAGAGAGGGGTTTCGTTGATCTACGTATCGACCTAGATGTCATCCATATGCTCTCTGTGCCTGTAGAAACTGCCGTAGAAAAATTACTCAACCTAAAAAGATTTGCAGAATCAAGAGGTGTTCATGTTACCGGTTTTTGGGAAAGACCAGTAGAAAATTTAAACTCTTCTATTTTAGAAAAACATATTGCTTTCTGTGGTGGAGTGGCTGGCAAAAGTATGTGTGTGAGTCCATCAGAAGAAGTGTTCATCTGCGGTTATAGCGCTGGAAAATTCGCGGATCTTTCAAAGGAAGCAATAATCTCAAGTAATATTTACAGAAGTATTGTCAGTAACAGGTTAGTCGGTAGAGTAGAACGTTGCAGAGGTTGCATAATTGAGGGGCAATGTATTGGTGGTTGCCATATCACTGAAGAATTCGGTGATTTGACAAAAAAAACGGCGCTTCAATATAACTGTGAACTCTATCGTCAAATGACGGTTGAGTTACTCAAAGACAGTCTAAAAGATGCTACAAGATCTATTTAGACAGAAAGGAGGTAAACGATGAAGAAGCGCATAGTTCTGAAGGCTCTTCCGAAGCGGCCCGTGTTCAACACGTGCCGGTTGCCGAGTAATTGCGCGAAGAGTTAAGGCCGATGCGGCCCGAGGAAACCATTCGGGCCGCTTTTTCCCTTATAATTTATTGCATATACTTTTTTTATAGTTTAAATTATGAAAACCATTAAAAATATAAAATTAAGAAAAATTAATAAGCCTGATATGCTTTATTTTCTAAGATGGTGGAAAGATAAAAAACTCGTGAAGTTGACCAGTGGAGTATATGAAAAATCAGACGTAGTTTTGAAGAGATATTTTTTATCATTATTACAACAAAAGAAAAATTGTCATTACATGATTCTTCTCAACAAAGAAATTATCGGAAATGTGTCATTAGCGCAAAAATCGCCGAGGATATTCGAAATGTATATTGTTATTGGAGAAAAGAAATATTGGGGGAAGGGGCTAGGAACATTGGTAATTAAAAAAATTTTGAAAATAGCTTTCGGAAAATTAAATTGCAGGAAAGTTTATTTAGAGGTTCAGTCCGAAAATCTACGAGCCATTAATGCTTATAAAAAATGCGGATTTAAAAAAGTTGGCCGCAGAAGATGCATTAGAGGTAAAAAATTTTTTGTTCTAATTAAAATGGAAATAACCAAATCAGCTTTCAAAAAATTTGGTTGACATGGTAGATATGAATTATAATCAACTTTATCAACAAAATAAAAAAACCTGGAGCGAACAACCTAACCAACTCTTAAAATTGGCTCGGCAAGATTTCGTGCCAGGCAGTTATTTCTTAGATCTAGGCTGCGGTCAGGGTAAAGACGCTTTATTCGTGGTCAAGAACGGGTTTAAAGTCACAGCCGTTGATTTATCAGAGGTGGCCATAAAACAACTGCAAGCAACAATCATTGAACAAAATTTAAAAAATATTGAAGCCATACAAAGCGATGTCAAAAATTTTGTTATCGAGAAAGACGTATATGATATTATTCAAGGCAATCATTTACTGCAATTTTTGCCCAAACCAGTAGCGATAGAATTAATTAAAGATGTCCAGCAAAAGGTTAAATTAAACGGTTTTATTATCTTGGCTTCTTTCACTATTGACGATCCGTCATTTAAACTTCCTCAACCTAAAAAAATCTCTACCTATTTTGAGCCACAAGAAATGTTAAGGTTGTTTGATGGTTTTAAAATTATTCATTATATTGAAAGAGTAATTTTAGACCAAGGTCACGGCGGAGTGTTGAGTCCACATCAACACGGAGTAGTTGAAATTATCGCTCAAAAAAGATAGAATGACTTGTTTTGATTTTTTGTTAAACTGAATAAAGGATATTAAAATTAAAACAATGTATAAAATTTATCTTATAATTTTATTTCTGCTTCCACCGCTATATTTATTATATTTTATAGCTATGTATCTTAGAACTAAGGTACCTTATGTAGCCACGCCCAAAAGATATTTTTCTTTAATATTTAAAAATATAAATATTACTCCTCGTACCATTATCTACGAGCTTGGTTGTGGTAAGGGCGACTTTCTTTTTGCGGCAGAAAAATTTAATCCTCAAGAATTAGTTGGTTTTGAGCTGTCTCCTCTTCATGCTTTTTGGGGGAAAATTAAAGCGAAAGTACTAAAATCAAAAGTAAAAATTCTTTGTCATGATTTTTTTAAAGCTAATATACAAGAAGCAGATATAATTTATCTTTTTTTAGTTAAGCCAGTTCTACTTAAAGTATGGCAGAAGTTGCGCGAAGAAGCCAAAAAAGGAGCGATTGCTATTATATTGTCAGATGCTATCCCTGGAGTATCTTATAAAAAAATGATCGATACTAACCCTGATAAAAAAAAGAGTTCAAAAATTTATATATACCAACTGTAATTTAAAATTTTTCGGTTTTATCTATCTAAAAATCTAAATTGCTTAGATAAAATTATTTATTTAGAATAAAAAGGGGGCGTTACTTTTTCCTCTCTTTTTCGTCTACTATTATATAGGGAAAAGAAGGTTTATAATAGATCCAAAATCTTTTAAAAAATG
>MNZE01000028.1 GCA_001873465.1 Parcubacteria group bacterium CG2_30_36_38
CAGCCAATGCAGTGCATTTTGCATCTGCGCCACTAAGACCACCTAAATTTCCTGTATACCTTCCACTCGTTACAAATACATATGCAACACCACCAGTACCCAAATTACTCCAATTCTCCATTTTTTCATCTAAAGTCGCATCAGTCAATTGAGCCTGTTGCTTCTCTGGCGGATAAGCAAAAGCCTCATAATAGGTTGAAGCCGTGCCACCATCTTTTTCTGCTTTCTGTTTATCTTGCTCCATATAGGCAACTGTTTTATAGGTCTGGCCGTTGTCTGTTGTGATGTAATAATAGACATATTTAGAAATCAAGGGATCTTGCGGTAAAGAACTAATTATCTTTTCATCAACTAAAACTTTCAAGGGATTATTTCCACCGCTGTCTTGAAAACCACCGCCTGCTTCCCAGACTGGATATTGCTGATGGTTTTCATAATATTGCTCTAGAGCAAAAGAGAAATTTCTTAAATCTTCTGTTCTTTTGGCATCCCGCGCTTTGGCTCTGGCGACATTGATCGCTGGTATGGTAATTGCTACAAGAACTCCAATAATAGCCACAACCACTAAGAGTTCCATCAGGGTAAATGATTTTTTTATTGAGTTTTTCATATGTTTATTATAAAATTATCTAATTTATTTCTCTACTTTTTTTTCAAACACTTTCTTTTCAGCCTTTTCAGGCTTGCCAACTAATACCTCCGGTTTTTCTGCCGTAGCCACTCCTGCTTCAGCCTCCGGCGCCGCCACTTCCTCTTTAACCACCTCTTCTTCTTTGGCTGGCTCTTCTATATTAACCACGATTAACTCGCCGTCTTCAAGAATTCTTATTCTTTCTGGCACTTTAAGGTCTTTTATCTTGATTTCATCGCCATAACTCGTTAATTGAGAAAAGTCAACCTCTATCTCATGAATTAAATCTTGGGGTAAACACTCAATTTTCACTCTTTTAAGGTGAGTGACTAAAATTCCGCCTAAATTCTTAACTGCCGGCGATTCACCGATAAACTTAAGTTCAACGTCAGTCGTTAATTTTTCATGGGCCTTAACCTGATAGAAATCAATATGGATGATTTTTGAAGTTAAGGGATGATAACTTAAATCATGAATTAAGACTGAAGTCGGTTTTTCTTTATCAATTTCTAGATTGACAAGACTACTCTCCCCTGCTTCCTTAAAAACCTTACTAAAGGTTTTAAGATCAACTTGAATTGGCTTTGTTTTTATATTATGGCCATAAATAACAGCTGGAATAAGGTCTTCTTTGCGCAGCTGTTTGGTTTTTCTGCCTAACAATTTTCTTGTTTGTGCTTTAAGAGTTAACATGTCCTTATTTTAACATTAAGCTCCGAAATTGTCAAATTTTTGGGTTGAGCATAAAAAGCGGACGGGTTGACAAATTCCAAAAATTTGCTAAGATTATCATGCTTCTCAGTGGTGAAACCGGTATCCCTCCTTATCCGGGAAGTAACTATAAGTTAAGGCTGGGTTTGCTTGTCAAACGTAAGCCTTTCGCTGAGAAGCATTTTTTATTTCAAAGTTTTAACGTGAAGACAAAGTAATGTTTGGTTTGTATTTGTAAAATGGCTGAACTGACTGCCCGGCTTTCTTTTTAGAAAGCAATCTCAAGCCATTTTTTATTAACTTTAAATTTTCCCCGACCCCCGTCTTGGACAACTCGCGCTCGCTTCGCTCGCTGACTCGCGGGGAAAATTTTAATTCATTATTTAAGTCTTGCTTTACCCCAACTGCTTTTATTCCTAAAATATAAGAAAGAATGTTTACTAAAGTTAGAATAACTCTAATTTGAGTGAAGGAACCTGGACCATTCACCACAATTATACCTTTTAAATTCCTAAGTTTCAAATTACTTTTTCTTAATAGTTTATCTAAATAGAAAATAATTTTATTTTCTATTTTTTTATTTAGATCAATTTTATGGACGATTTGCTGATTAATTTTATCATCTATTAGGGCTAAGAAAATTTTATCAGCCGAAAGAGTATTGATAAATAAAATCATTTTTGAATTTTTATTCTTCATTCTGCTATATTACTACTATTCTGGGCCTCTTTCCTATCTTTGAAAAAACAAAGTCGCCCAAACTCATTTCAACCATTTCCTCCCTGTCTCGCCTGCTTTTATATTTTATAATTAATTTTATTACCCTTTTTTCTATTTCTTTAATGGTATTTTTTTCTATTTGTAAACCATAAAATTTTATTCTAACAAAATTTTTTACTTTTTCCTCAAATCTTACTACACAAATTCCATCTTCAGCAAGTTTTTTTCTTTCCTTGAAGATTTCACCTGAAAATGGTCTGACTGTCTCCCCTTCAACTATTAAAGCTGTTTTTACTACTCTTTGCGGCAGAACTCTTGCTCTCCTGTCTTTATCTATCTCTAAAATACTTCCGTTGTAAAGCATAAAGATATTTTCTCTTCTCAGTCCGACTTCTTCGGCTAATTTTATGTGGTAAGCTTGCAGATAATGACCGCCATGAATTGGAACGAAAAATTGAGGTTTAGTAATATTAATTATTTCTTTCAAGTCTTCGGCCGGTGCGTGACCTGAGCTATGAATACCTAAGCCAAGGATTGGCTCATAAATTATTTCTGCGCCTTGATCAATAAGATTATTCATCATTCCATAGATAGCGATTTCATTCCCGGGAATGGCTGAGGAAGAAAAAACAACCGTGTCGCCTGGTTTAATTTTGAGGCCGTGAAATTCTTTTTTAGCAATTCTTGACATTGCCGACCCTTCTGTCCCCTGACTGCCACTTACCAGAAAAAGAAGCTCTTGATCTCTAAAATTTTTTATTTCTTCAGGTTTTATAAAAAGACCGGGCGGAGTTTTAAGATATCCTAATTCTGAGGCAATTTTAATAATTTTTTTACTAGACAAACCGAAGACAACAATTTTTCTTTGATATTTTTGACAGGACTCAATCACCTGATATGTCCGACTGATCAAAGTGGAAAAAGAAGTGAAAATAATTCTTCCCTTGATTTTACTAAAAATAGAATCGATCATTTGGCCAACTGTTTTTTCTGAAATAGCTTTTCCAGGAACATCCGCGTTAGTACTATCAGAAAACAATAAAAAAACTCCATTTCGGGCATATCCTTTTAATTTATCTTTCTCCGCTGGTAGCTGGTCAACCGGGTTTTCATCAAACTTAAAATCTCCAGTATGAATAATTGTGCCAAATGGGGTAGAAATAGCTAGTCCTAAACTGTCTGGAATATTATGATTGACGCGGAAAAAATTAATCTTAAATTTTCCAAAATAAAGAACGCTATTACTATCAACCTCTTTTAAACTAACTTCTTTATCTAAATTTTTTTCTCTTAACCGATCTTCGACTAAGGCCAAAGTTAGTTTACTGCCAAAAATTGGAGGATTGCCTAAGTCACGAATCAAATAGCTAATCGCGCCAATATGATCAAGATGTCCATGAGTTAAAATTAAGGCGCGGATTTTTTGTTTATTATTTTTTAAATAAGAAATATCTGGCAACAAATAACGAGCCCCTGGAAAATCAGGATCCGGAAAATCTAGACCTAAATCAACGACGATTGAATCGCCCTGAAACTCAAAAACAGTACAATTTTTCCCTACCTCCTCTACTCCGCCTAAGGGAATAATACGCAACGCGGCAGGCCTAGAGACTGCCTCTTTTCGAGATTTATCTTTTGACATAAATTTTATTCTTCAGCACTCCAGCCGATAAAAAAGATAATTAATCCAACTAGGAAAATGGCCGGACCAAGCAAGCCCAAGAAAACTCCCGCAAATTGAGGCCACCACAAAACAATCAGGCCATAAAAGCCGAGCGCCATGACCAAAAGACCTAGAACAAGGAGAACAATTTTTTTAGCCATAATAATTAAAGCAAATTTACAGTTAATCGACCTTTTATTAAATTATTTTTGATTTTTACTGTCGCCTTTGGCGACTCCCCGTAGGGGCCTTTTTGTTTGATACTTGCCCCCATTTTGAAGGGTGTTATAATATACGCGTATGCCACTCGAAACAATTCAGACAATTGAAACAAGGGGTCTTCGCTGGATTAATGTCTCGCGAGTTACCAGCCCAGAAATGGAGTATTTAAAAAGAGAATTTAATTTTCATCAGCTCCATCTCGATGATTGCCTCTCCCCTTATCAGAGACCAAAACTTGATATTCGTTCAGATTACCTTTTTTTGGTTTTAGTTTTTCCTATTTACAGGAGAAAGACAAGAGAGATTATTTCTTCAGAGGTAGATTTTTTTATCGGCTCAAATTTTTTGGTAACTGTCCATCGAAACGAGCTTCCTCCTTTAATTAATTTATTTAACGCCTGTCAGGCTTCTAAGTCAAAACAAGACAAGTATTTTACAGGAAATCCATCAGTCCTTCTTTATGAGTTATTAAATCAATTATTAATTTCTTGCAAGCCTATTCTTGAATTTCTTAATTATTTTATTGACGATATTGAAGAAAGTATATTCCGCGGTTATGAGAGAAGGATGGTTAGAGAAATTTTGATTGCCAAAAGGGATATTATAAACTTTAGACGAATAATGCAAATCCATCGTTCAATACTGACCAAACTAATTGAAAAAAGTGAACAGTTTTTTTCTACCGGGCAATTAAAACTTTATTTTAAAGAATTGATAGAGACAACTGGTGATATTTGGGAGGTTTTGGATAATTTAAATCAATCTATAAACAGTATTGAAGCGACAAACAACTCTTTAATCAGCTTTCGGCTTAATGATATTATGAAACTTTTAGCTATTGCCTCTGTTTGCTTTCTGCCAGTCACTATTATCGCTAGTCTTTATAATATGCGCGTACCGAATTTGCCGCTTGAAAGCAATCCACTCGTCTTCCCCTCTCTTTTAACTATTATGGCCGTCTCTGTCCTTATTTTATTCATTATTTTCAAAAAGAAAAGGTGGATATAAAGAAGAAATTTTCAATTTTCAATTTCTAATTTTTAAAAGTCAAAAATTTATCAATTATCTCCCAGCTAAAACCTCTTTGGAAAAGGAGGTTTTTTAATTTTATCGTTTCGCGTGGTTTCAATTCTGGATAATTAGGAAATTTTTTCTGTGCTAAGGTCTTAGCTATCTCGTGTTCATCTGTTTCAGAATAAAATCGAAATAAAACTCCTTTGATAATTTCTTCATCAACCCCTTTTCTTTTCAATTCACGAGCAATGAAAATTTTTCCTTTACCCGCCCCCTTTTTCAGCTCTAGAAAACTTTTAGCAAAATCTTCGTCATCAAGATACCCAAAGTCATCAACCTTTCTTAGGGCATTTTCAATCATATCCTGACTAAATTTCTTTTCTTTGAGTTTATCCTTCAATTCTTTTCTGCTCCTCGGCTTAATGGCTAAATATTTAAGGGCTTTTGAGAGCGCCTTCTTTTCTTCTGTCGTTTCGTTACTTTTCTGATATCCCATTTTATTGATTCTCTCCTAGTAAAAGCTCCGCTATTTTTTGTCCGAATTTTTTAGCTGCCATTGGACCGTTCGCGGTTACAATTTTACCGTCGATCACCAGATCTTCATTGCTAAAAATAGCTCCCCGATCTTCTAAAAATTTCACTTCCTCCTGATCAAAACTCTGGGACCAGACAGTTGCTTTTTTCCCTTCAAGAACTTGAGCCTCAGCTAAAATTTCTGGCGCAACACAAATAGCAGCTAAAATCTTCCCCTTGTCTAGGGTTTCCCGAGCAATCCGATGAGCAACCGTATTTTTTACGTAATCCAGGGCGCCTGGTCCGCCAATAAAAACAATCGCTCTGTAATCATCAACCTTGATTTCTTCAAGCGTTTTTTCAATCTTAATTTTTTCTCCAAATTTTCCTTCAGCTTCCCCTTTTTCCGAACTGACGGTCTCTACGGTGATATTATTTTTCTCCAATATTTCTTTAGTATCATCATATTCTTTGTCTTGGAAACCTTGAAAAGCAATAATCAACGCCGCCTTGGGATTTTCCTCTTTTAATGTTTTATCGATCATAGATTTTTCTTTATTTTTAGGTAATAGAACAAAAAAACAAATTAAAACAATAATTAAGCCGAGCAGCCATAAATATTTTTTTTTCTTTTTCCCAACGTTCATAGGAATTTATATTAAAAAGAAAATTTACATGCTAATTTCATCTACTTTCACTTCGATTTTTGTTCCATCCGAGGTTTCAACTACAACTTTCTGTTTTATAATCAGCCATTCAACCACTTTTCCTTTTTTATCCCCGACTTTTATTTCACTTCCTAAAGGAGGAAGATTTTTGCTTAATTCTTTATAAATCTCTTCCTCAAAAGCAAGACAACATTTAAGGCGACCGCACACACCAGTCATTCTCTCTGAGCCGCGAGAAAAAAGTTGTTGGCTAGACAGGAGCCCCGTAGAAATACTTGTTATCTTTTTTAAAAATTTTTTACAACAGAGAGTGTTTCCGCAGGGGCCGATATTGCCTAATTTTTCTGCCTCATCTCTGACGCCAAGCTGCAGCATTCTGACTGAACGATGAAAGAAGTGAGAAAGTCCTTTGACCAATTCTCTGAAATCAATTCTTGCTGGAGCGGTGAAAACTATTGTTAATCTACTGCCATCAAATGAAAAGACAAGGTTGATAACTTTCACCGGCAGTTTTTTTTCTTTTACTATTCTTTTAATTTCTTCTATGGCTTTATTTTTTTCTTGATTTTTTTTCTCATATTTATCTAGATCTTCTGCGCTCGCTTTTCTTAAAACCATTTTTTTATCTCCTTTTTCCTCTATTTCTCCCGAAAAGTCTTTTTTTTCTTCTATTTTTACTATTTCTCCTAAATCCACCCCCATTTCAGTTTTGACAATCACCTGTTCTTTTAATTTGAAATCATTAATATCTATCAACTCGTTGTCCCATCGCTTTATTATTTCTTTTGGTTTATCTTCAGGAATGATTTGAACGGAAATGATTATCATGTTAATAAATCAAAACGTTTTAAATCTTTAATCTTACAAACTCTTTCACTTCAATTTTTTCCCCTAATTTGTTTACATAATCAGCCATCAGTTGTTCAATGGTCAAGTCCTCCTGCTTGATAAAAGACTGTTTTAACAAGCAGTTGACGCGATAAAACTTTGCAAGCTTCCCGTCAATGATTTTTTCTTTAATTGTTTTCGGCTTTTTTTTGTCTAATTCTCTTAGATAAATTTCTTTTTCTTTTTTAATGATACTTTCCGGGACATCACTCGGTGAAACCCATTGAGGATTGAGAGCCACAATCTGCATGGCTAAATCATGAGCCAATGTTTTGAATTCTTCATTTCTTGCCACAAAATCTGTCTCACAGAGTAATTTAACCAAGGCTGCTTGTTTCAAGTCAGCGTGGAGATAAAAGCCGATAATGCCGGATTTCGTTGTCCTCTCTGCTTTTGCCGCCATCACTTCCTCGCCCTTTTTTCTCAAAAATTCAAGCGCTTTTCCCTCGTCGCCGCCCTTCTCAATTAAAGCTTTCTTGCATTCGGCAATGCTGATACCGGTTTTTTCGCGCAACTTTTTAATTAAATCAATTGAAATCTCCATATGTTTTTTTATTAATTTGATAAAATATGCCTAAAGGAACTTTATCATTCCACTCTCTAATTTTTTCAAAAGCGAAATCAATATTATCTTTCTGACGCGACTCATTCAACCAGTAAATTCTTTTTTGATAATGATCTCTAGTGTCATTAAGACTAAGACAAGGTTGTATTATTTCAATAAAAGAAAAACCTTTATGTCTGATCGCCTCTTTAATGATTTCTTGGGTTTTTTTAACTTCAAGAGCATATGACCGAGCGATAAAAGTTGCTCCGGCGGAAAGCATTAAAAACAAAGGATTAAAAGGCTCTTCAGGACTGCCTTCAGGCGTAGATTTGCCTTTAAATCCCTTAGGGCTGGTGGGCGTAAATTGACCGGTGGTTAGAGCAAAAGTTTGGTTATCA
This sequence comes from Parcubacteria group bacterium CG2_30_36_38, assembly GCA_001873465.1. Classification (GTDB taxonomy): domain Bacteria; phylum Patescibacteriota; class Patescibacteriia; order UBA2591; family CG2-30-36-38; genus CG2-30-36-38. The sequence continues at coordinate 7,976 of MNZE01000028.1, forward strand.
TGGACAATTAAAGTCAAATCAATGTTTCTTTTCGCCGCGTGGACCAAATGCTCGATTCCTTCAGCATAAGCATCGCCATCACCTTCAAAGGCAATGACCTTCAGGTTCGGATTAGCTATTTTCGCTCCGCTTAAAACAGGAACAATTCGGCCGTGTAAGCCGCAAAAACTATTCAAATTCAAATAATCTGAGATTTTCCCATGACAGCCAATTCCACTGCCAACTACCACTTCTTCTGTTTTTATTTCATTGTTTTTCACTAAATCTTCAATCGCTCCTTTAAAGGCGGCTAAAATGCCGAAGTTCGTGCAACCCGGACACCAGGTGTTTTTTGTTTGAGTTAAGAGATTCATTTTTTGTCTGTTAAAATTGTTGCTCATAGATTAAGACAAAAGCTCGTTTATTTTTTTTGCTAATTCAATTGGTTCAAAAGGCCTGGAATCGTATTTAAGGATTTTGTTTTCAATTTCAATCCCCGTTTTTTCTCTAATTAAAGAAGCTAATTGGCCGGTTAGATTACCTTCGATATCAATTATTTTTTTAGCGCCTTTAAAATGATTTTTTATTTTTTCGGCATCTAACGGCTCTAAATAAAGAGGCTGAATAAATTTAACAGATTTTTTCAAATATTTCATTGCTTCAAGGACCGCTCCCTTGGTTGAACCCCAGGAAACAATTATATTTTTACTTTTTTTATCTCCGTAAACCTTAACCGTTTCCTTGCTTTTTTGCTCTTTTAACAAGAGCTGAAGTTTTTTAAATCTTTTTTCCTGCATCTCCTTGATGATTTGAGAGTCTTCAGTGGTTATTCCTTGTTCGTCGTGTTCATAGCTTGTCGCCTTAACCACAACATTTTTCATGCCAGGAAAAGCCATAGGCGAAATGCCGTCTGAGGTAGTTTCAAAACGCTTATAATCCTTCGGGTTATGAGCGATTTTGCCGTTCTCAATTTTTATTTTAGAAGAATCGAAAAAGCTTGTCATTAAACTTTCTGAAAGATGTTTATCAAGAAGAACTATGACTGGCGCTTGGTATTCCCAGGCTAAATTGAGGGCCTGAGCGCCAAGTAAATAAGCTTCCTCTGGGTCGCCGGGGGCAAGAAGAATTCTTGGAAATTCGCCATGACCAGAAAATCTGGTTGACCGTAAATCGCTTTGAGAAGTGTAAGTAGGAACACCAGTTGAAGGGCCTGGCCTTTGAGAGACGGCGATTACCAGCGGTATTTCAGCCATCCCAGCTAAACTCATTGCTTCCTGCATCAGATCAAATCCGCCGCCTGAGGTACCAACGGCCACTTTTTGACCGGTGTAAGCAGCCCCAATGGCCATATTAATTACGGCGATCTCGTTTTCCGGTTGGACCACCTTAAGACCGAGCTCTTTTTCTTTTTTGGCTAAAAAATGCAAAATTGAGGTGGCAGGCGTCATTGGATAAGCGAAATAAACATTGAGTCCGGCTTTAATTAATCCAAGAGCCAAGGCCTGATTTCCGTCAATTAAAATCTTTTTTTTCTCCGACGCTTTCGGTCGGAGCCCCGACCCTTTTAGGCGTCGGGGTTTCTGTTTAAAATTTTTTGTTTTTAAATATTGATAACCCTTTTTTGCTAATTTTATATTTATCTCCGCTTTTTCGCCAAAAGCTTCTTTAAAAATTTTTTCAAGGTTTTCTATCTCAAGATTAAAATAATAACAAGTCGCCCCTAGGGCAACTGAAGTGCGAGTAATGGCAGGAGCGTTAATTTCTTTAGTAATTTGAGTCATTGGCAAACAGGACTCATCAAAAATAACCCCGTCTTTTTTAAGTTCTTTTTGATGAAAAGAAATTGACTCATTGTTAAAAGCAATCAGTAAATCGATTTTTTTATAATCACTAAAAATTTTTTCTTTGGAAAAACTAATTCGGGAAAAAATATGGCCTCCTTTTATCACTGATGGATAATCAACAGAAACAAAAACTTCTTGACCTGCCGTAGCTAATAATTTGCCTAAATTAATCCCCGCTTCTTTCGCTCCATCGCCAGCTTGGCCACCAATTAAAACAGTAGAGGCTACATGTGTCATATCAATATTTTATATAATTTGAAATAAATGTCAAATTTTTATCTTAACCACATCGATAAAGTTTATCCCATTTGATAACTTATTTTAGAGAAACTTCTTTTTTTTCCAAATTAACAGAAATTTTAAGATTTAAAAATTTCTGGAGTAGCCAGATATGAGTTAGCAAATGATTGGTGATTTTTGAGGTGGTGAAAGCAAATGGTTTTTTGCTTAGAGCTAAATAAAGAATTATTTGATCAGCTAAATAATAATGGAGAACTTTTTTTGAAAACCAGTATTCCTTGAGTTCTTCCGCTACTTCCTCGGCAACTTTCTCTGCTGTTTTTCCTATCTTCCCTAAACTTGAAAAACCAGCGATTAAATTATTTTCAAAAATTAATTTAAGAAAAAGAAAGGTGCCTGGGGAAAAGGTTTTTGCTTCTTCAATTTTTATTTCTATCTCTGGATTGCCATTTAGAGGCAAGTTATATTGTTTAATCTTTTTAATTAAAGATTCTTTTTGCCTTAAAGCAATGGATAAGGGTAGATTAGAAACAGCCGAGAGACCAGAAATCTCTTTTAATTCTCCACGTTCTAAAAAATTCTTTGTTTTAATCTCTGACGGCTTGATAAAGAGTCTGATTTTTCCGCCTCCTTTCGGGAAAAATCCCCATTTTTCTAAATTTGCCTTGATTTTTAAATTAAGAGCTTCAAGTATTTTTAAAAAAACTTCATTGAAATAATGAAAAGGCGGAGCTAAAGGATTATGCGTGCCGCCAATGATTGAGATCTCAGACGGCCGATGGCTATAAGCTAAAGGAAGTAAAATGGTCTGGGCAACCAGGGTCGTTGAACCAGCCGTGCCAATGTCAAATTCATACTTTCCCGGTCTAATGTCTTTAGGTTCAAATCTTAAAAAATTTGAATTTAAGGAAGCGCCGCTTACTTTAGCTCCAGAAATTTTCTGGCTGGCCTCAACGCAAACTAAATGTTGTTTTTGAAGGCCAGGATTTTTTCTTTTAGCCCTGATATTGAAAATTTCAACTGATTGACCGGTTAGAACCGATAAAGATAAACTGGTGCGAAGAATTTGTCCGCCTCCTTCACCAAAGCTTCCGTCTATGCGCATATCTTAATTATAACAAAAACTTGTGAAAAAACAACAAAAATGGGTTTGGAAATTAAATTTTAGAGACAAATTTATTAGTCTTAATCAAAAATCTCCAAGGTTTTTTTGACCAATAAGGACCAGCGTAGTCAATTCCTATTCTTGGTCCTTTGGCTATTTGTGAGGGCTTAACTTTGACTCCCCTATCTTCCACAAATAATAATGCTTTTTTATGGCAAAGATCATGGCCATAAAAAGATTTATCCAGATTAAGAGATCGACAGATGAGGCCTGGTCCACCGGTTAATTTTTCCCCAAAATTTTTATTTATCACCTTTGTTTCTCCGACGCTCCGACCGCAGCGTCGGAGGTCGGAGCCCCGACCCTTTGGCGTCGGGGTTAATTTCTCCGCCTTCGGCGGATCCACCGTAGCCTTTAGCGAAGGTGGACTATTTTTTATCATCAGCTCAATCCCCTCTTTCGGCTCAAGCGCTCTAATTAAGACACACTCAGGTTTACCTTCTTTAAAAGTAGAGGCATTTAATTGCCAGTACATTCCATAAACCAAGTAAATATAAATGTGGCCGCCAATTAAATATTCTGCCCTGTTGCGCAAAGTTTTCTTGCCTAAATAAGCATGGGAAGCTTTATCTTTAGGCCCGAGATAGGCCTCAGTTTCTACGATCATTCCCGAAATTCGTTTACCTTTATCAATTCTTACTAAATATTTTCCTAAAAGTTCTTTCGCCACTTTTAAGGTCGGTTGGACAAAAAAGCTTCTTTTAAGGTGAATCATCTGGTTTTTGTATACAATTTTTTTCTTTTTATATAAGCAAAAATTTGGGGGGGCAAAAATTTATTTCTCTTTTTCCCTTCTTCGATCTCTCTTCTTATTTGTGTTGCCGAAACAGGGATGTTCAAGCCAAGCCTAATGACTTTTTTAATAAATTTTTTTGATTTCTCTTTGAACTTTTTAGGCAAAGTTTTTAAATTAAAAGGATGTTTTTTGCGATCGGCGACGAGAAAGTGCGCTTCGGCCAAC
>MNZE01000014.1 GCA_001873465.1 Parcubacteria group bacterium CG2_30_36_38
TTTCAAAATCAATGGTTACCGCAAAAAGAGTGCCGATCTCATCGCCTCGGCGATAACGGCGACCGATGGAGCTGGCTTCATCATATTGAACCGGCCAATATTTTTTAAAATTAAGATATATCTCGCGAGCTAATTTTATCAACGGCTCCTTTTTAACTAAAGGCAAAATAGCTATTTTTATCGGGGCAAGATCCTGATGAAGACGAAGCATCACTTCAACCTCTTTGGTTGATTCAGTGGTCGTGGTTCGACCGCCTTTAATTTCATTGTAGCTTTCCGTTAAAAAGACTAAAGTGCTTCTATCCGCTCCGGCTGAAGTTTCAATAATATGGGGAATAAATTTTTCTTTTGTCTCTTCGTCAAAATAGCTCAAATCTTTACCGCTGAATTTAGAATGATTCCTGAGGTCAAAATCAGTCCGATCATGGATGCCTTCGATTTCTTTCCAGCCAAAAGGAAAGCGATATTCAATATCAACCGCTCTTTTGGCGTAATGAGCCAACTCGTCTTTTTGATGTTCTCTAAATCTCAGGTTTTCCTTTTTTATGCCCAGGCCAAGATACCAATTCATTCTTTTGTTTTTGAAATATTCAAACCATTTGTCCGCTTCTCGCCCTTTACAGAACCATTCCATTTCCATCTGATCAAACTCCCTGGTGCGAAAAATAAAATCTTTTGGGGTAATCTCGTTCCGAAACGCCTTGCCAATTTGGGCGATGCCAAAAGGAATCTTTAAGCGCATTGACTGCCTGACATTTTCATAATTCATATAAATCCCCTGACAAGTTTCGGCTCGCAGGTAGGTGACGGCTGCCTCATCTTCAACTGGGCCGCAAAAAGTTTTCATCATCAAATTAAATTTCTTCTCTGGCGTTAATTCGCCTTTGCAATCTGGACATTCATTCTTCTCGATCTGATCTTTTCTAAAACGATGATGGCACTTTTTACATTCAACCAAAGAATCAGCAAAACCAGCGGTCAAGTGTCCGGAAGCCTGCCAAACTTTTGGCGTCATCAAAATTGCCGCGTCAAGACCAACAATGCTTTCCTCTTGATAAACCATTTCTTTCCACCAAGCTTTTTTAATATTATTTTTTAATTCAACCCCTGAAGGGCCAAAATCATAACAAGAGGCAAATCCGCCGTAGATTTCTGACGACTGCCAGATAAAACCTCGGCGGCGGCATAAAGAAATAATTTTTTCCATTAAATTTTCCATAAGGACATTATGACAAAAAAAGAAAAAAAGGAAAGGAACAGCATTATTTGAATAAATCTTCAAATTCAAACCAACCTCTTTTCCCGTCTTTGAATTCAAGAACAATCGGCCTCTTCTTTTCTTGGGGATCAGACAGCTCAGCTACTTTACCTTTTAATTCCACGCCTGAAGTCCGATATATCAATTCATCATTAAGTCTTATTGTCTTGTCTCCCTTTCTCAGGGCTTTGATAATTCCACCCTCTTCTTCCATAACAATAATTCCAGCTAATCCATTTTCTTTTCCCTCCTTAGAAATTTTATTTTTTTCAAATTTATTCATTTTAAAATGATGATATTTTAATTTATAACTCTACTTGTGATTGATCGCCAATAATCAATTTATGGCCGGAAGGAAAGGTTTTTTTAGCTGAGGTGATTAAACTGTTAGTGCCGATTAAACTGTCAACAATTCTTGCTTCACAATTGATGTCTGAAAAATCAAAAATAATGGAATTTTCTATGTCGGTATTATAAATTTCCACGTTGTTGCCGATTGAACTAAATGGGCCAATATAACAATTCTCAATCAAGCAATTTTCGCCGATGACGACTGGCCCGCGAACGACCGTCTTCCTGCCCAAAATCCTGCTTTCCTTGCCTATCTTTATTCTCCCTTGAATCACTACCCCCTCTTCTACTTCGCCCTTCATCTCACTCTCAAGGTTAGAAAGAACAAGCTGGTTTGCCTCAAGCAAATCCTCTGGTTTGCCAGTATCTTTCCACCAACCAGTAATCTCCCGACTACCAACCCTCCTACCATGCTCTATCAGGTAAGTATGGACATCGGAGATCTCTAGCTCTCCTCTGGCACTTGGCTTTATGTTTTCTACGGCCTCGAAAACATGTGAGTTATAAAGATAAATACCAGTGACCGCAAAATCACTTTTAGGCTGCGCTGGCTTTTCTTCTACTCTGACTATTCTCCCATTTTTAATCTCTGGCACGCCAAATCTTTGCGGATCTTTAACTTTAGAAAGAGCCAATAAGCAATCTAGTTTATTTTTTTCAAAATCCTTTATAAATTCAGAAAGGTCACTTAAAATAATGTTATCTCCCAAATAAAATAAAAACGGCTCGTCCTTCAAAAAATCACGGGAAATTTTAATGACATGAGCCAAACCAAGCGGTCCGCCTGTCTGTTCTATGTATTTGATACGAAGTCCCCATTTACTCCCTGTCTTAACAACTGCTTCTATTTCTTTATCGCCTAATGGGATAACAATCCCCACTTCTTTGATTCCAGCTTGAGCCACCTTTTCTAAGGCATAAAAAATCATTGGCTTGTTAGCAATGGGGACTAAGTGTTTATTAAGAGTATGGGTGATTGGTCTTAATCTTGTCCCCCGTCCACCGGCTGTAATTAATGCTTTCATAAATTTTGTTTTAACTTTTTCCACCAAAAAAAATTATTTATATACCAATTAATGGTTTGGAAAAGCGCTTCCTTAAATTTATATTTTGGTTTCCAACCCAGATTTTTAATTTTTTTTGTTTCTACCGCATAGCGAAAATCATGGCCTGGCCTGTCAGCAACAAATTCAATGTAACTTTTGCCCCTTTTAAACATTTTTAAAATTAAAGAAGTTAGCTGCAAATTATTCAATTCTTCGCCTGAACCAATATTATAAATCTCGCCAATTTTCCCCTTGAACAAAACAAGGTCTATCGCCCGGCAATTGTCTAAAACATAAAGCCACTCTCTTTTATTCTTCCCATTTCCATATAAAGGAACTTTTTTATTTAAAAGAAGATTGGTAATAAACAAGGGAATTATCTTCTCGCAGAATTGAAAAGGACCAAAATTATTAGAAGAGCGAGTAATCAAAACTGGCAAGTTAAAAGTTTTAAAATAAGATAAAGCTAAAAGATCAGCGCCGGCTTTAGAAGCGGAATAAGGGCTTGAAGGATTTGAAGGATCGGTTTCCCTAAATTTGCCCCTTTTAATTGAACCATACACTTCATCAGTACTAATTTGCAGAAATTTTTTTACTTTATATTTTCTTGCCGCTTCAAGAAGTGTATGAGTGCCTAAAATATTAGTTTTGGTAAAAATTATTGGCCCTAAAATCGATCGATCAACGTGACTTTCCGCAGCAAAATTCACAACAAAATCTGGTTTTTCTTCTTTAAAAATGTTTGTCACCAACTTTTCGTCACAAATATCGCCTTTAATAAATTTATAACGAGGATTTTTTTCTATATCTTTTAAATTTTCTAGATTCCCACAATAAGTTAGCAGATCGAGGTTGATAACTTGATAATTTCTATATTTTTTTAAGAGATAATGAATAAAATTAGAGCCAATAAAACCAGCTCCGCCTGTAATTAAAATTTTTTTAGATTGCTCCATTGTTTTGTTTTATCTATTTTTCGTTTCCCAATCAAAGCCTATTTTTGAATCATTAAAGGGCAACCTTTCCTCATCAGGATTTTTCGGATCATAGGCCTCGGTAGTATGATAAAATAAGCCTACTTTCTCAGTACCTAACACTTGATAGCCATGAGCAACATAAGGCGGAATCAAAACAACCAAAAAATTATCTTCTCCTGCATAAATAACCTGTGTCTCCTGATAAGTTGGCGAATCTTCCCTCAGGTCATAAAGCACAATTCTCATGCTTCCTCTCACTGGGGACCAAATGTCATACTGCCTTTTATGCCAGTGAAATGCTTTAATTACGCCGGGATAGGTTTCTGTATAGCTTGTCTGCTTAATCTCTTTAAATGTTTCTTCGCCAAATTTAACAACTTCTGCAAAAAATCCGCGATCATCAAAATGTCTTTTAACTTCTTTAATTTTTACTCCATTAATCATAAAGATATTCTTTTAGCGCCTCCTCCCAGTTTCTTTGAGGAGACAATCTTGTATTTAATAAAATTGAATATTTCGGTCTTTTGGCTTTCCTCACAAATTCTTTGCTGCTGCAGGGAGTGACTTTTGTCTTTAAACCTTTAATCTCTACTATCTTTTTAGCAAAATTATACCAACTTGTCCATGGCTCATTTGGCAAATGATAAACGCCGAAAGGCGCTTGATGCTTAATCAAATCCTTGATCGCTTTTGCCACATCTAAAGTATAGGTTGGCTTGCCAAGCTGGTCATCAATCACTTTTAATTCATCTTTTTCTCCGGCTAATTTGATAATCGTATTTACGAAATTTTTATATTGTCCCCTCTTGCCAGCCGGCCCGAAAAGCCAAGAAATTCTCACCAAATAATATTTTAAATTCTTTGTCTTTAAAATTTCTTTTTCACCGATTAGCTTAGAAGCGCCATAAATATTGATTGGATTCCGTGACTCATTATCTTCTTTATAGCCATCTTCTTTGTCACCTTCAAAAACATAATCAGTGGAAAAATGAACTAAAATCGCCCCTGTTTCTGCCGCCGCTTTGGCCAGGAAACCAACCGCTTCGCCGTTAATCTTAAAAGCAGTTTCTTTCTCGTCTTCTGCCCTGTCTACGTCGGTATAAGCCGCGGCATTCAAAATCAAATCCGGTCTCAAATCAAAAACCATTTTTCTCACCTGTTTTTCATCGGTAATATCCAGGTCTTCTTTGTCCATCAATAAAGGATCTTCTTCTTTGAAAACCGAAGCTAAATCCTGGGCCAGCATTCCTTTAGCGCCTAAAATAATGGTTTTCATAAATTCCCTGATTTAATATTTTCTCTGATCCTTCTCATCAAAGAAAGATAAAAATAAAGGTTGTGAATAGTGGCTAATCTCAAGGCCAAAACTTCTTGACTCATAAAAAGATGCCTTAAATAAGCCCGTGTAAATTTTTGACAAGTATAACAATGACAATGCTTGTCAAGCGGCCTGAAATCCCCGGCGTACTTTGAGTTAGTAATATGCACCTCCTCATAAAATTTTCCTTTTATTTGTTGATTATTTTTAAAAACATAAAGCAAGCCGTGACGAGCGTTTCTTGTCGGAATCACGCAATCAAATAAATCAACACCTTCTTTAACTGCTTTTAAAATTTGTTCTGGCTTGCCGGCGCCCATTAAATACCGCGGTTTGAGAGGAGGCAAAAAAGAAATCGTTTTCTTAATGGCTGGCCAGCTATTTTTTTCCTCTTCACCGACAAAAAATCCGCCCAAAGCATAACCATCAAAACCGCAAGAGGTAATCTCTCTAGCGCTTTTTTCTCTTAAGTCAGGATAAATTCCTCCTTGGACGATACCAAAGAGCATTTGTCCCGTTCCTTTTTTTACTTTATTGGCTCTTTTTGCCCAAGCAGTTGTTGTTTCTCCGGCTTTTTTTATCTCCTCATAACTCCCCTTGCCAGCCGGACAAACGTCAAGCGCCATCATGATGTCTGAGCCTAAATCTTTTTGAATTTCAATGGCTTTTTCCGGGGTTAAGAGAAATTTCTTGCCGTCAAGCATTGAAGAAAATTCTACGCCCTCGGCTTTAATTTTTCTCCATTTAGAAAGAGAAAAAATCTGATAGCCGCCAGAATCAGTTAGAATTGGACCTGGCCAGTTCATAAATTGATGCAAGCCCCCTGCACCCTTAATAATTTCAACTCCTGGCCGGAGAAAAAGATGATAAGTATTGGATAAAATAATTTCTGAGCCGATTTCTTCCAACTCTTCAGAAGTCAAATTTTTCACGGCAGCACGAGTGGCAATCGGCATAAAATTAGGCAGATTAACCACGCCATGCGCTGTTTTTAATCGGCTAACTCTTGCTTTTGACTTTTTTGATTTTTTTAAAAATTGAAAGACATGTCCCATTTTTTAATTTTAGCAAAATATGAAGAAAAGAAAACCCACCAAAATTTTATTTGGCGGGTTTAATATTCAATCATTTTCTTATTTTCACTTCCAGAGAGAAAATTTTTTTGTTAACTCCGTTACAATATCCCAATCATCAAATATGGCAATTCCATAATATTCTATATTTTCTTCTTTAACCTGTCTACTTTTTTCGGGGCTCTCGAATGTTCCAATAGATTTTATAAAATCTGGAAAATCAACAAAATGAACATTCCTTTTAATGAGTTCTTTCCTTAACTCTCTTAATTGATTGGAATTTTCTGCTTTAAGAATTATAAAGGGTAATTCAGAAATATTTGCGTGACTGTTGCCATCTGCATCAACATAATCAATTAGTCTAAGTTCATCTTTATTTTCAACGCTTGCGCCTAGACCAACCGCCATGTGAGCTAGCACATTCATGACGGTACCTACTTCTATTTGTTTATTCAATACAGCAACTAATTTTTTTTGATATTTTTCCATTTCTTATTTATTTTCTCCAGATTAAAAATTTTTCTATTATCTCCCTGGCTATTTTCAAATTTTCTTCTTTAAAATGATACATCGCTAAAGAATTAAAATCATTATAAAGCAATTTTTGCAAAATATCAAGTATCTCTTTAGAAATTTCCTGCCGATGGACGTTCTTTCTTCGGCAAGCTAAACAAATGGTTCCTCCCTCCTTAAAATCAAAAAATAAAAAGTTGTCTTTCAATGTTTTATGACAAACTAGACATCTTTTCAATTCCGGCTTAAAACCAAAAAAGGCTAAAAATTTAATTAAAAAGGCGGAAGCAATGATTTCGCTTTTTTCCTCTTTTAAACTATTAATTTTTTCCAGGGCTTTAAAGGTCAAAACAAAAATTTTGTGATCTTTTTTTAAAAAAGGAAAGAAATTGTCTAGAACAGAAAGCAAAAAAGAAGATTCTTTTATCTTCTTGTAGCTTTTAAAAATATTTCTAAAAGATTTTATTTCCTCACCGCCGATTAAGTGATTATTTCTCTTGCCCTTGATAACCGCGAGTTTAGATAAGACAAAAAATTGAGCTAGACCTCTTAATTTAGAAAGCGGTTTTCTCGCGCCCTTGACTAAAATCCTTATCTTGCCCTGTTCACTTGAGAAAAAAATCAAATTTAAATCGTCTTCGCCAGAATCTTCAATTCTGAGAGCGAATCCTCTTAAAATCATTTTGAAAGGCTTAATTCTACTTTTTTATTATCAATTTCAATCTGTTTCTTTATCGAAGGATTTTCTGCTTCTCCTTCTCTTATCTCCTGGCTAATCGTTTTTTCTTTGATTTCTTCTTTAAAATTTTCTATCAAATCCTTTAATTCTTTTGACTCGGTCCTAAAATAAAGCCGCACACTGTCTCTAACGGTTAAATGCGCTTCTTTTCTCAGGTCGTTGATTTGTCGCGTTAACTCGCGCGTCAATCCTTCAGCTTTCAATTCTGAGGTAATTCTTGTATCGAGAGACAGCTCGATCTCGCCTTCGCTAATCTTTACCCAATTTTCCTCCGACGCTTCGGGGCCGACGTCTTGTCGGCCTCCCGACATATTCGTCGGGATCGGAGCCTCGACCTTTTGGCGTCGGGGTTTTTCCTCTATTTGACCTACTAACTCAACCTCTTTCACGTTTAACTCGTTTTTTATTAGATCAAACAACTCTTCTTCAATTTTTGCTGTCGCTTTCAGCGACTCCCCGGAGGGGCCTTTTTGCTTTTTTATTTTTAATTTTCCTAACGGCTGCCTGACTTTAATGCCAGTTTTACTGCGCAAAGAATGTCCAAGCTCGCAAATTTTTCTTACCAAAGACATCTTCGCTTCTAACTCTGCGTCAATCAATTTTTTATTAGCTTTCGGCCAATTTTCTAGATGGATAGATGCCGGCATTTTCTCTGTCCTCAGAGAGAGAAACATCTCCTCTGCTAAAAACGGCGTAAAAGGAGCTATTAATTTTAAAAGAGCTAAAAGGATTAAATACAAAGTTTGAGCTGCCTCTTTATCTTCTCCATGAATTCTTGAACGACTTCTCCTGAGATACCACAAAGATACATCATCATAAAAAAACTTTTCTATTCTTAGAGAAGATTCCATCACATCATATTTATCTAAACACTCCGTTGCTTTTAAGATTAAATTGTTCAAACGAGAGATAACCCATTTATCCAAAATATTTGCAGGAAGAAAATCAGTTTTTAATTTAACTAAATCATCTTGAGAAACATAAGTTTTCAAAAAAGTATAAATATTCAATAAATTCAAAAGTTTCCCCCTGTGTTCTTGCGCTACTTTATATCCAAATCTTAAATCAAAAACAGGGTTTTGTTTAGAAAACATCCAGCGCATGACGTCGGCTCCGATTTTTTCCACTGCCTCATCAAACCAAATAGCATTTCCTTTGGACTTATGCATTTCCTCGCCTTTCTCATCAAACACCAAAGCATGGCCAAAAATTGTTTTGACTGGCGGACGATTTTCTAAAACTTGACTCATAGCCAAAATAGCGTAGAACCAATTGCGAAATTGGCCGGGGAAACACTCGCAAACTAATTCAGCCGGGAACCATTTTTTCCAAAAATTCTTGTCTTTGAAATAACCCATGGTAGAAAATGGAACCATTCCGGCGTCGAGCCAGGGATTCCCTACGTCGAGAATGCGAGAGATAACCTTTCCGCATTTCGGACATTTTATTTTTACTTTATCTATCCAAGGGCGATGTGGCGAATGAGCCTCAAATTCGTCCCATCCTTCAACCGCCTTTTCTTTCAATTCCTCTTTAGAGCCAACCACTGTAAAATAGCCGCAAGAAAAGCATTCATAAATTGGTAAGGCCAATCCCCAATAGCGTTTTTTAGAAATTAACCAGTCTCGCATGTTATTCAACCAATCTATTTCTCTATCAAGACCAAAAGAAGGGAGCCAATCTACTTTTTTGGCTGATTCTATCAAAGGTCTTCTTATTTTATCCATTGAAATATACCATTCATTCACTAACCGGAAAATGAGCTGCGAATCGCAACGCCAACAAATGGGATAATTATGTTTATAATCTTCTATTTTAAAAACCCTTTCTTTTTTCTTTAAATTTTCAAAGATTAAGTTATTTACCTCAGTTACTAATTTGCCGCTTAAAAAACCAAAAGGGGTTTTATATCTACTTTCTTCATTAGTCGGATCAATAACCGGCAGCCATTTCTCTTTACCCAACTGAAAGTCTTCTGCGCCGCAACCAGGGGCTATATGAACAATGCCTGTTCCCTCTTCAACCACTACTTCGTCCCACATCACAACCGGATAACCATCTTTTATATTTTCTCTAACAGCTGGCAGTTCATCAAATAACCCTTGATATTTTAAACCTTCTAATTCCTTACCTCTAAAAGTTTTCAATATTTTCCCGCCGATCAAATCTACTTTATCTTTCAGAAGAATATAATTCCCTTCACTTGTCTCTACTTCAGCATAAATCAACTCGGGATGAACGGCAACCGCTACGTTGGCTGGCAGTGTCCAGGGTGTTGTTGTCCAAACAAGAAAAAAAGTGTTCTTTCTATCTAAAAGAGGCAATTTAAAAAAAATTGCTTGATGAGTTACTTCTTGATAGCCGCCTTCTAAAATTTCGTGTTGAGAAATTGCCGTGCCACAACGAGGACACCAGGCGACAACGTCTCTCCCTTTATATAAATAACCATTTAAATAACATTTTTTTAGAAAAGACCAAATGGCATAATTATTCTCATCAGACATCGTATAATAAGAATTTGGCCAATCCATCCACTGCCCCAAACGAATTGATTGTTCAGTTTGAATTTTCGAATATTTTTCAGCTCTTTCCTTGCATTTTTCAATAAATTTATCTATCCCATACCTCTCAATATCTTTTTTAGTTGTAAAACCTAATTCTTTTTCTACTTCTACTTCAACCCAAAGCCCTTGGCAATCGAAACCATTCTGAAACCTTTGGTCAAATCCTTGCATTGCCTTGTAGCGTTGAAAAAGATCTTTATAAGTTCTTCCCCATGCATGATGCACCCCCA
>MNZE01000011.1 GCA_001873465.1 Parcubacteria group bacterium CG2_30_36_38
TATAAATTGAAACTCTATTATTTTGCATTTCTTCATTATACACCAAAAATAAAACCTGCACACTACCGAAGTAGGCGCAGGTGACTTTCAAAGATTATAATACACTCGTTGTTGTTTATTGTCAATAGTTAGCTGTGGATAATTTTAACCATTATTTTTACCCTACCCTGCTGCTCACTATTGTTTTTGCTTAGACAATTTAGATTTCTTTTTATTAGAGTTGACACTATTTTTGTATCAGCGACAGAAAAATTCCACTTTGGTATAAACTTAGGGCTGGCAAAGTATTATTCTGACGCAATCAGCGACAGTGTAAAACGGGTTAATGAACAGAAAGTAAGAAAGGGCGAACTAACTGGAAAACCGCCAATTGGATATATTAGCGTTTATGATGTGAACGATAAAAGAATTGATGTAATCCCTGACCCAGCGAGAGCTCATCTTGTAGTGAAGATGTTTGAAATGTATGCAACAGGTAATTATTCAATCAGACAAATTAGGAACGAAATGGAAAAGTTGGGATTAAAAAGCAATACTAAAAATCCAAAACCATCAAGCGCTGGAAAAATATACAATGATTTAAAAAACCCGTTTTATTATGGACAACGGGAAATTAAAAAGGGAGCATTAAAAGGTTTACACGACCATAAATATCAACCAATTGTTTTAAAAGCCCTATTTGAAAAATGCCAAGAAGTAATGGCTGGATACCATAAAAAACCCTTCAAATACGCCTCTAAGCCTTTTGTATTGCGTGGAATGATAAAATGTGCTGATTGCGGTTGCACAATTACCCCAGAAATCCAAAAGGAACACAATTATTATAGCTGCACGAATTATAGAAGAATGCACGGCAAGAGGATTTATGTAAGAGAAGAAGAATTATTATCCCCTATTTATGAAGTTTTAAAGAATATACAGCTATCAGACGAGAAAATACAAGAAATAACCGAGGATTTAAAAAAATCAAATCAGGCTAAAAACGAATTTCATAAGCAATCTTTAACAACCTTTAGAAAAGAATATGACTTATATCAAAAAAGAATTGATAACTCATTTGACCTAATGGCTGATGGCAGTATTACTACGGATATGTTTAACAAAAAGCTAAAAGAGTATAAAGAAAAACAGGCAGAATTAGAAGCTGAAATGGCAAGATATACTAATGCCGATGAAAACTATTATATTACGGCAAACACAGTGCTAAATTTAGCTAAAAGGGCTTATGAAATCTTTAAAAGTTCTGAAGTCGCCGAAAAACGGCAACTTCTCAATTTCCTACTTCAGAACCTTGAGTTAAAAGGCAGAAAGCTAATGTTTACAATGAAAACACCGTTTGATACGGTGCTTTCAGCTAATAGATGTTCTAATTGGCTCCGGGGACAGGACTCGAACCTGTAACCTCCGCGTTAACAGCGCATTGCTCTACCATTGAGCTACCCCGGAATATTTTTAAAGAGTACTTTTAATATTAAAAGATTTTTTTAAATTGTCAATTTATTTAATCGTTTCTTCGTCTGGTTAGAATGGCGATAAAAGAGTATTTTCATAGTTTCGGTCGCGACAAAATAACAGCCGACGACGACAAAAATCCAAATTAAATGTGTCGTTTGCGGCCTAACAAATTTAAATAAATCCTGGCCAAAATGACTGAAAGGCAAAATAATAGTCAAGGTTGTAATAAGAATTGACAGCCAGATTAAAAATTTTGAAGCTCTTTTAGCCTTAAAGCAGGAAAATTTTGTCCGAATAGAAAAAACTAGAACAAGCTCGGTTAGGACACTGCCAATAAACCAGTTGGTCTGCAAAACTCCGGGAGGAAAATGGACGAAAAGCCTGAAAATAATAAAGTCAAAAATGCTGCTTATAAAACCAAAAATTGTGGCCGCTAAAACAATTTCTTTAAGATTATAGGTCTCTGGCCTTTTTAATTCTTCTTCATCAATATTATCAGTGGAGATGGAAACCATTGGAAAATCAGAGAATAAATTAAGCAATAAAATTTGCAAAGGCAACATCGGTAAAAAATCAATTAACAAAGAAGCGGCCACCAGGGCATAAAAATTGCCAAAATTAGAAATCAAAGTTGCTTTAATATATTTAACTGTATTGGCAAAAACCTCTCTGCCCTCTCTGATTCCCTCAATAATGATGGCTAAGTTTCTCTTCAGTAAAATAACATCAGCTGCTTCACGCGCAATATCAGCGCTCCCTTTTACGACTAAAGCGACGTTGGCAATTTTTAGAGCCGGGGCATCATTAATTCCCTCGCCTAAAAATCCTACTTCATATTTTTTCTGCAATAACTTAATGATTTTATATTTTTCGGAAGGTGAAACACGAGCAAAAACAGAATATTTCTCTACTGCTTCTTCTTGCGCTTCTTCTGTCATTTTCTCTAGCTCTTTTCCTAGGAGCACCTCTTCTTCTCTATCAGTCAGACCAACTTGATAAGCGACGCTGCCTGCTACTTCAGCCGAGTCGCCGGTTAATATTTTCACCTTCACGCCCAATCTCTCGGCTAGCTTGATCGTTTTTTTAGCATCTTTTTTAAGCGGATCAATAAAAGAAATTATGCCTAGAAATGACAAGTCTTTTTCTTCCTCTTTAATGTCATAATGATCCTTTTTAAAATCATTCTTAGCAATGGCTAGGACCCTTCTGCCTCTTTCCCCTTCTTTAACCAGCCATTCTTTCAATGTTTTCTTTTCGTCTTCTTCCAAATTAATACACGAATCAATTAAAAATTCAGGCGCGCCCCTGACAATCAGCTCGTAAAGGCCGTCTTTTTTAACTAAAACGCTGTTCCTCCGTCTTGCTGGATCGAAGGGGATTTCGTTTATTTTCTGATATTTTTTTAATTCTTCTTTTTTCCCCAGAGGTAAAACTTCAGATAAAGCTCTATCAAAAGCGTCTAGTTGTCCCTCCTCGCCAAATGAGAAAGAGGCCAAGGCTGCTTTAAATAAACACTCTTCTTTATTTGGAGAATTTATCTCATCAACCGTCAATTTATTTTCCGTCAAAGTGCCAGTCTTGTCAGAACAGAGAACTTCAATCCCGCCTAAATCTTCAATCGCCGAGAGTCTTTTGACCACCACTCCTTTCTTCGCTAAACGCAGGGCCCCGCGTGAAAGAGAGACGGTGGTGACGACCGGCAACGCTTCTGGGATAACACTCACGGCCAGAGCAATAGAAAAGATTAAAAAATCACCAATGCTTCGCGTTGCTCCTTGATGAAGAAAAAGATGGGTTAAAAAAACGAAAAGAATTGAAATTAAAACTAATCGTAAAATAAAACGGCTGACTTTAGCCACTCCTTTGGCAAAACTGCTTTCCCGCGCCGTTATCCCGGCCAAATGGGCAATTCCGCCGATTACCGTCTCACTGCCAATATTCAAAACTATGGCTTGAGCCTTCCCACTTAAAACAACAGTACTTGAAAAGCCGATATTTGATGCCTCATAAATTTCATTTGTTTCTGATTCAAGTTTATCAGAAATTTTTTCCTGTGGCTCTGATTCCCCGGTTAAGATGCTCTCATCAACCACCAAATTATTTTCTGAGATAAACCGAACATCAGCTGGGATAATGTCTCCTGCTTGCAAAATAATAAAATCACCAGGGACTAAATCAACAGCCTTAATAATAATTTTTTTCCCATTTCGAAGCACCCTAGCCTCTCCCGAAAAATGTTTTTTTAAAAGTTTAAACGTTTCTTCCGCCCTAAATTCCTGATAAAATCCTAAACAGGCATTAATAGCCACGAAAAGCAAGATCATCAAGGCGTCTATTCTCCCGCCTAAAATGAAACTCACGCCCGCTGCCACAAGGAGCAGATAAACAAAAGAAAATTTAAATTGGCGACCTAAAATATGCCACCAGGCAACCTCTTCAACGGCAATTTTATTCTGACCATATTTCTCTTGCCGTCTCACAGCCTCCTCTTCTCCTAAGCCCTTGGTAGAGGTGTCAAATCCAATAAAAATCTCTTCTTTAGTTTTTGTTGTATAAGTAGAAAAACCCATATTTTAAAATGATAAAAGCTTGACGAAAAACTCCTATTGGATAGAATTATAACATAAATTTAAAGTTTAACTATAAAGGTCGATGATTTCTTAATATAGTTTTATCTTATGCCGGAAACTACACAAAAACCCACAAAAAATACTGGCATGGCTGTCGTTGCTTATATCCTCTTTTTTATTCCGCTCCTGACAGACGCAAAGAACGACCCTTTTGTAAAATACCATGTCAAACAGGGATTGGCCCTTTTCTTGTCCAGCATCGCAATCTGGATTTTAGGGTCAATTATGGCCTTTCTCCCTATTATCGGCTGGTTTTTCATCACTATTCTTGATGTCCTTTTGCTCGTCCTCTTTATCATCGGCATTATGAATGCCATTAAAGGCGAGGAAAAACCATTACCAGTGATCGGGAAGTTAGGAGAAAAATTTAAATTCTAGAATAATTCCCTCAATCCGAATGCTACGAATAATAACGAATAAAAATATTCGTGAAGTTCGTGGTATCCATATAAACTCTAGCGAGTGTTATATTAATTTCTATGATTGAACAAACTCTTATTCTGATTAAACCTGATGGGTTAAAAAAATCCTTAACCGGTAATATCCTGACCCGTTTATCGGAAACGAAATTAAAAATTGTTGGCGCTAAGGTAATAAGGGTTTCTCGCGAATTAGCAGAGAAACACTACGCCCATTTGAAAGGTAAACCATTCTTTGAAGAGTTGATTAAATACCTCACCGGAGAGCTGCATCAAACACCAAGAGTGTTGGCCATGGTTTATGAAGGCGAAGAAGCAATCGCTAAGGTTAAAAAACTCGCTGGTGCGACTAACCCCGAAGAAGCAGAACCTACGAGCATCAGAGGGGCTTATGGCAGAATTTTGACAAGTGGCATTTTTGAAAATGCCATTCATGCTTCCAGCGGCCTCAGAGAGGCAGAAGGAGAAATTAAGCTTTGGTTTAAACCAGAAGAATTAGTTTCTCATCTTTATCCGGTTGAAGAAGCGGTGAAAGAAAAAATAAAAGAATTAATTTGGGCTTAAAAAACATGATTTTTAAATCAGCTCTACAAAATTTTTCGCGTAATTTATGGCTTTCCTTAACTTCTATTATTGTTGTCTTCCTAATGGTTTTTTCTTTAGGATTTTTTTTAACCCTTAATATTGTCGCTCAAAAATGGTTTGACTCATTGAATCAGAAAATGGATATTGAAATTTACCTTAATCAAAATGCTTCTTTAGATCTTGTTAATCTCTTAAGGTCAGAGCTTGAAAATATGAAAGAGGTCAAGAGTTTAAAATACGTTTCCCAAGAAGAAACTTTAACACAATTCACAGAAAAACATCAAGATAATCCAATTATTAAAAAGTCGCTTGAAGAAATAAAAGAGAATCCTTTCGGCGCCAGTCTGAAGTTGAAACTTTCTAAACCAGAAGATTTTACAAGAATTATGGAAGTTATTGATAAGCCAGAGTACCAATCCATAATTTATGACAAAGATTTTTATGATTACCAGCAGATTCTTAATGTCTTTGAGAAATTTAATGAAAAATTTCACACGATTGCCATTACTCTTGGAATTTTATTTACTTTTATTGCCGCTTTCACTATATTCACTACTATTAGAATCGCTATTTACTCTCGACAGGAAGAAATAAAAATTATGAGACTGGTTGGAGCGAAAAACTCTGTTATCCAGGGCCCTTTTATTCTTGAAGGGTGGTTTTCGGCTCTTTTGGGCTGGGGTATTTCACTTTTTACCTATTTATTTTTTGCCAAAATGATTAACACTCAAATACAAAAATTTTTAGGCTTTGATTTTAATCTTGTCTCTTATTTACAAAATAACAGTTTATTCTTTTTTGGCAGCCTCTTGATTTTTTCTTTAATTATTGCTACAATTAGCAGTTGGATAGCAACAGAAAAATATCTCAAAGTTTAAAGGGCTTTGTATAAATTTTCAAGACGAAGTCGCAGAAAATTTATTTAGAAAACCTTTACCGAGCACATAGTTCGAGATTCTGTTGTAAGCAATTTAAAAGAACCATTAATTTATTTGGATAGCGTATTCTATAAACGAACTATGTGCTGGGTACTCAAAATTATCATAAAAATTTATTCGTTTTTAACTCTAAATTTTTAATAATTTTGGTATGGCTATTCCTCTCTACATTTTTTTGTGTCTTTATCTTGTTCTTATTGTTGTTTGCCTTATTTTTGCTTTCTTCAACATTTATCATATTATCCGCTTTGGTTCTCTAAATTTTACCACGGTTTTTTCTTCTTTTCTTTTTCTTGTCGGGATTATTGTCACCCTCTGGATTTCTTATCAATGGCTTTCCCCTGTTAACTGGCAAGAGGCCGCAAGAATTTTCTAAAGGGCTTTGTCTAAAATTTGGAGGCGTTAGCCGAACAAATTTCAGATACAAAACCTTTACCCAGCACTCAGCGCGCACTACCAGCTTTTTAAACAAAAATTTAATTCTTCCAATCTACAAAGACACTGTATAATGCATGCTGAGTGCTGGGTGCGCAAAAAATTAGTAAAATTTTATTCACTTCGTTCTAAAATTTCAAATTTTTTGGTATGAACCCTCTCTATAAACTATTTCAGTTGAATCTCACCGAACAGGTAATTCTTGTCCTCCGCCGACATTGGTTTGTCTTTTTTAAAAAAGTTTTGATTTTTCTTATTTGGAACGCAGTCCCGCTTATTATTTACGCGATTTTGAATAATTTTTTCCCTGAAATCTTAGTTTCATACAGCGCTAATACGCTTATCATCATGGGCATATCTGCCTATTATCTCTTTCTCTGGCTTGTGCTCTTTAATACCTGGGTTAATTACTATCTTGATATGTGGGTCCTGACCAATCAAGAGATTATTGATGCTAAACAGAAAGGCCTATTTAACCGCAGCGTAGCTCGCCAACCGCTTAACCGTGTTCAAGACGTTAAAGCAATAAGCAAAGGATATTGCCAAACTTTTTTTCATTATGGGAATGTAGAAGTCCAGACGGCCGGAGAAAATAAAAATTTTATTTTTGAGGAGGTCCCAAATCCGTTTGAAGTAGCGGATAAAATTAACGACTTAGTCAGAAAACAAATTAAAAAATAAAGGAGGAAAAATGGACAAATTGAGAGAATTCCTTGAAAGTTGTGGGATTATAGCCGAAAGACTTTTATCTTGGTTAAAAGGGTGTTTACAGAAGTAAACACCCTCTCCCCTTAAAACTCTAATATTATGAAAAGTTTTGATCATCGCGGAGGTTCAAAAGGCAAAAGGTATTGTAAAACCAATCGTCATCAAAAAACTCTCGGTTATTTTTACTTCCGGCAGTCCTGATTTTCTAGAAAAATTAGGTATGATATTGAAAAATCAGTTAGGTCTTTGTTATAAAAAACTCTATGATGGCAACCGAGCATTTCAATTGAGATATGGTAGAGGCGACAGCGTAAAAATATTCAAATTTTTATATAAACCATGTTCCCAAAGATTATACTTAAAAAGAAAATTTGATATTTTTAATAATTACTTTAAATTATCCCCTCAGAAAATTGATACAGAAATCTCCAATATTTTAAAATAGAAATGGTCGGGTGCCCGAGAAGCTAGGGAGTGGTCTGCAAAACCATTTACAGGGGTGCAAATCCCCTCCCGACCTCCAAATCACTAGAGGCAGGTTTTCTCCTATAAGAATAAAAAATAGCCTATTTTTATTTAAAAATAGGCTATTTTATTTCTAAATTATTTAGCGTTCAAAAACGCTTTTAACTTTAATCAATCCTTTTTCTTTTTCGGAAGCTGCCTCAACCAGCGCTTTCTTTTTTTCTTGGCTTTCTTGACGAGGGACATCGGGCCGTAAGACATTTTTTAGTCCACTCACACTAGCCAAAGGTTTGACGTTATCTACTTTAATCTTTTGGATTTCTTTAAAGTAATCTAAAATAACGCTCAATTGATGTTGATATTTCTCAATCTCCGGTTCCCCTAATTTAATTCTTGCCAAATCAGCAATATGTTTTACTTCTTCTTTTGAAAGCATAAAATAAAAATCCAAATTTTAAATTTCCTTTTTGATTCTGCGTTTTTGTATAAATTTCTCTTTATAATCAGTCAGTTGCGCTCTCATCTTTTTTTCTACGCCGTCTAAAGCTAAAGGCAGGTCTTTCGCCTGACAGACGGCGCACAAATCTTTGCCCGGAACTTCTAATTTTATTTCTACTTTAAAATTTTTATTATCTCTGAATTGAGGGTCGAAATCCAGCTCAACCCTTGCGCGAAGAATTCTTTTTGAAAGCCGCAAAAACTTATTAATCTTTTTGTCTATATAATCCTCGATCTGAGGAGTTAATTGAAAGTTTTTGGCAAAATATTTTATTTCCATATTTATATCAATGACTTGATATTCTTAACTGCGTCAGGGATCAAAGGAAGTAAAATCTCGCCAAACCTGATTAAATGAGGAGCGAAAATAGAATCAGACAGAGTCTTAAGCCAATTTGCTCCCAAAGGAAATTTAGTGGAAAAATACAAAATCAACCCTATAAAGAAGGCGCCTTCAAGCAAGCCAAAAACCCCGCCTAAAATCCGATTAAAAGTACTTAGAACGGGCAAGCGGAAAAAACGATCAACAAGTTTAAGAAGCAAGGCGACAATAAAGTGGGTCAAGGCAAAAATCAAGATGAAAGAAATCATGACAGCCAAATTTTGGTGCCCGCCTAAAATTGGAGCAATCATTTTCCCCAGGCCGGCTGATAAACGGCTGGCGAAAATAGTACCGACAAGTAAACTGATAATTCCGCCCAAGCTTTGAACCAAACCATACCAAAAACCAAACCAAACAAACCCCAAAAGGATAATGAATAAAATAAGGTCACATAAGCTCATAGGCATTAGATTAAAAAAATAAAATAGGCCCCTACGGGGAGTCGCCAAAGGCGACAGCGAAAATAAAAAATTTAAACTTACAATCTCGGAAAAATTCTTTCTATTTTCTCGCTAATTTTATAAACCTTGACTTCTGCCCATTCTTTTGCCAGCTCTTGAGATTTTTCATATTCTGTTTTTCCGAGTCCCAATAATTCAAAAATCTGATTTGCTTTTTCCGGCATAAAGGGCAAGATCATCCAATTAAGATGTCTTATCGCCTCAGTCAAATTATAAATCACCTCTTCAAATCCTTCCTTGTCTTTCTTCAAAAGCTCCCAAGGCTTCTTTTTATCTATATATTCATTGCAAAAAGCGATTAAAGCCTGGAAAACTTCTAGGGCTTGATTAAACTTAAGTCCCTCCATCGACGCGTCATAATCTCTCCAACAAGCGCTTACTTTTTTTTCAAATTTTTTGTCAACTTTTTTTAATTTAATCTCTCCTTTTCCTAAAGCGAGAGTCAATGTCCGACTAATCAAATTTCCATAACCATTGGCTAATTTAGCATTATATTCGTCATAAAATTTAGAAAGCGAAATATCACAATCCTCGCCAAAAGAAAAAAAAGAAAAAAGTAAATATCTGGTCGCATCAGAGCCAAAAATATCTATTAATTTATCTGGCTCAATGACATTACCGAGAGATTTTGACATTTTTTGTCCTTCAAGGGTTAAAAAGCCATGAACAAAAATCAATTTTGGCAAAGGAATCTCTAAACTTAAAATTATAGCCCCCCAAAGAAGAGTATGAAATCTCAAAATATCTTTGCCAATTATTTGACAATCAGGCGGCCAATATTTTGACGTTTTTTTAGGATCACCCTTCCAACCAAGCCCGCTTAAATAATTAATCAAAGCATCAACCCAAACATAAACAGTTTGTTCCCTGTCCCAGGGAATTTGAACCCCCCATTTGACTTTCTCCCTAGAAATCGCTACGTCCTCTAATCTCTCTGTCGTCAGAAAACCTAAAATCTCATTCTTTCTTTTCTCCGGCTCAATCCTAAATTCTCCTTCTTCAATCAATTTAATCAATGGTTTTTGAAAGGCAGACAATTTTAAAAAATAACACTTTTCTTTAAGATTGACCAAGTCCTTCTGGTGAAAAGGACATTTATTATCCACTAATTCCTTTTTGGTGTAAAATCTCTCACACTCTAAACAATAAAGACCAGTATAAGAACCTTCATAAATCAGGTTCTTTTCTTTTAAAATTTCTAAAATTTTAGCCACAGTTTTTTCATGCTCCTTGTCTGTCGTTCTAATAAACTTATTATAGGAAATATTCAACCGATCCCAAAGTAATTTATAAGTAGCCACGATTTCATCGACCCATTCTTTCGGCTCCTTATTATGTTTTTTGGCTGTTAGGGCTACTTTTTCTCCATGCTCATCGCTACCAGTGAGAAAAAAAACATCTTTCCCCTGCATCCGTTTAAAACGGGCGATAATATCAGCCGCTACCGTCGAATAAACAGTCCCTAAATGCGGTTTGCTGTTCACATAGTAAATAGGCGTAGTCACATAGAAAGTGTCTTTTTTCATATCTCAATTATAACAAGTTTTTATGAGGAAACAACCACCACAAATTCTCCCTTTACTCGGTCTTCTTTTATTTTTTGGATCACTTCTTCTATCCTGCCTCGGTAAATTGTCTCAAATTTTTTCGTTAACTCCCGGCAAACCATAACCTCGCGTTGTTTTATCTTTTCAAAATTAACTAGCTCAGAAAGGGTTTTTATAATACGATAAGGAGATTCATAGAAAACTGCCGTTTCATCTGAAGAGGCAATTTTTTCCAAAAATTTTCTTCTTTTTTTCTTCTGAGGAATAAATCCGAAAAAAACAAATCTATCAGTTTTAAATCCGGAAATACTCAAAGCGGCTATTAGAGCGCACGGCCCGGGGATGGGAATGACCGTTATATTCTCAAACTGCTTAATGGCTAAATTGATCAGCCAATTCCCAGGATCAGAAATCCCTGGCGTTCCTGCTTCAGAAACCAGGGCTAAATTTTTTCCTTCTTTTAATAAACTGAGCAGGTAATTAATTTTTTCAGGATTTGAATGTTGATGAAAACTTATACTTGGTTTGTCGATTTGGTAACGATCTAAAAGTTTTCTTGTCTCACGCGTATCCTCAGCTAAAATTAAATCAACCTCTTTTAAAACTCTAACGGCTCGAAAAGTGATATCCTCTAAATTTCCGATAGGAGTGGCGACAATATAAAGTTTTCCAATTGGTAACATATATTATAATTTTCTCCTTTCTATGTATATTCTATTCTACTGGCAAGCTGATTGGTGGTCTGCCGCGGCGGCTGGAAATAGCCCTAATTGCTTCTACCTTTTCTCCTGTGTAAGGAAAATGATAAAGAGAGGCTAATTCTTCGCTGTTTAAAATGCACGGCTTTTCTCTATTGATGATCGAACCAGCCAAAATAAATCTGCCTCTTGTTTTAAACTTTTTTAAAACCGATTTTTTTCTCTGTGCTCTCCGCTTCTCAACCAAAAAATATTCTGGCGTTGTAGTTTTAGTTTTACTATTTGGTTTGAAGCCGTTCATGTCTAAGGTGTTGAAACCATTAAGCCCTCCCAGGACACCGCTCACCCCTTTTGGAGCAGAAAAAACTTTTTTTGGAGCAAAATAGACCATTCTCGGCACAACCACAAAACCAGTTTTGGAAATTTTGCTTTGAATAAGTTCAAGTATATTTTGGGTCCCGCGCGGTATGGGAGTAAATTCTTTTTCTACTTTTTCTACTTTTTTTTCTCCTCCGGTCGTGGCAAAAATCTGACGATAAAATTCCTGCATTAGCGTTGGCGGCGGAGCTTTTTCTTCTGCCATTGTTTTTTTAGCTATTTCCTTGATTAATTTCATCCCTCCTTTTGTCCAGTCAGACTTAATTGGCGTCACCACAAATTGAAGCCAAACCTCTTCGCCTGGTTTTAATTTAGAAAGAATTTCAATCAAACCTTGCAAAGGGTCTTTTACTCTTTTGGGATCAAGAATAGAATGTTCGAAAGATTTATAAGTTCTAATCGGATAATAATCTTTGTTATAAAAAATTAGGCTGGTGCCCCAAAGTTCATGTTCATCATTAGGAAACTCTAAATTGACTCTCTCTACATAATCTGACACCTCCCGAATTTCTACGTCTGGATAAGCGGCATAAACAGCTGCTTCTATTAGGTCGCGATACTGAACCGGAGAAAAGATAAAAAAATGAACATCGCCGCCAAAACTTGCGATCTCAAAACTTACACTCTGCTGAAAATAACCCTGTGAATATCGTTCTTTCCAGGAGCCTGTTTTGTGCGCTGCTCCTAAAGCATTAAAAAGATTCTCTGTCGCCTCAGGGCCCTGTTCGTTGATCCTCGGCATGATCAAGTGCAAAAGGCAAAATTTTTGTTTGGCTAAATATTTTTTTTGCAACCAAGGAAGCCAGATAAAATACACAAAAAGTCGAAAAAAAATATAAAAGATGGAGGCTAAAATCAAAAAAAGCAAAACATAGAAGACCGAAAAAGGAATTTCTAAAGAAAAACCGAGGATTTCAACGACTAAATTTGGCATATGTTTTAATTATCAATTAAAAAATAATTAAAGCTGTTTTATAATCCCTCTTCTTTTAGTTCTTCTAATAATCTTTTTTGTTCCCTCGTGAGTGATTTGGGTATTTTTACTTTGATCCTCACCATCTCGTCGCCTCGGCCGAAACCATTAAGGCGCGGTACGCCTTTATTTTTTAATCTGAATTCTTGATCAGAAGTTCCCTGAGGAATTTTTAACCAGACCTCCCCTTCCAAAGTTTTTATTTTAACTTTTCCTCCTAAGGCGGCCTGGGAGATGGAGATTTCTTCTTGAGAATAAATGTCGTCCCCCTTACGGGTGAAATATTTATGGGGTTTTACCCTAACGTGCAGATACAAATCTCCCTTGCCTTTCCCTCTTTTTCTCACATGCCCCTGACCAATGATTCTCAAAGTCCCGCCATCATCAATACCAGCCGGAATTTTAACTCTAATCGTTTCTCT
>MNZE01000015.1 GCA_001873465.1 Parcubacteria group bacterium CG2_30_36_38
GAGCCAATCGGTCGCAAAATCAGTTCGGATTTTTTCAAATACACACCGCCAGTTGGAAAATGTCACTTCTAAAGAAATGACATTTTCTCTATTATTCAGGCATATTATTATGCAACAAAATTTTTGGAAAAAGCTGAAAAAGCCCATCATGGCTATAGCGCCAATGGCGAATGTCACTGATGCAGCATTTCGGCAGATGCTTTTAACATACGGCAGACCAGATGTTTTTCTGACAGAATTTGTTTCCGTGGAGGGATTACTTTCTAAGGGTAGAGAGCGACTATTTGTGGATCTTTGGTATACTAAAAAAGAACATCCAATCGTAGCTCAGATATTTGGCGCAAAACCTGAACAGTTTGAAAAGGTGGCGGCAATAATACGCGAACTTGGTTTTGATGGTATTGATATTAATATGGGTTGTCCAGACAGGGATATTGAGAAACAGGGTGCGGGGGCGGCACTAATCAAAAATCCAGAACTCGCGAAGCAGATTATTAGGGCGACAAAAAAAGGAGCAGGAAAACTGCCTATTTCCGTAAAGACGCGGATTGGTTATTCTAAAAATCAGATTAAAGAATGGATTCCTGTCCTTTTAGAAGAAGGCCTCGCCGCGCTTACTATCCATCTTCGCACAAGGAACGAAATGTTAGATGTCGCCGCACACTGGGAACTTGCTCCTGACATCATAGCGCAGAGAGATTGTCATGCGCCTAATACGATTATTCTTGGCAACGGAGATATAAATACATTAGATGAAGCGTATATAAAGACAGAAAAATCTGGTATGGATGGAGTAATGATTGGAAGAGGTATTTTTGGGAATCCGTGGTTATTTTCAAAACAGACACCCCATCTTCATGAACGACTCAAATGTATGATGAAACATGCTGAGCTTTTTGAAAAAATATACAAAAGCGATTGCGATAAAAGTAATGGCGGTCTAAAGGGCTTCGATATCATGAAAAAATATTTCAAAGCATACGCAAGTGGATTTGATGGTGCAAAAGAGCTAAGAGTTCTCCTTATGGATGCAGAAAATGCCATGGAAGTAAGAGAGATTACGGAAAAATTTATTAAAGAAACACATAAGACCCGATTGCTTAGATAATTCAAGATTAGCTATAATTTTGCTAGTGAGCTGTCGCCGATGTAAAATTTGAGATTGTTTTTACTTGAAAGATTGACAATTATTATTTTTCTGATATGATACAAAAAGAATAATTTTCTTAAAATTTTGAAAAAGGAGGAAAAATGGAGGGTGAAGGAGAAAAGGACGAGTATTTGGTAATTTCATGGTGGACGGATCCTCAGAATTCTACGGCGGTGATGCCACGCGTGACGGCTCACAAAATAAAAGAAGAAGCGGGGTTGGAATACGCCAAAAGAAAAGAGGAATTGAAGAAATATCCGGGGATTATTAAGCTGGCAAAAGTAATTTTGTAAAAGTAAAAAAAGTAAAATGGGGTCAGAGAATAATCAAAATTTTTCTGGCCCTTTTATTTTCTCTCTAAAATGGTATAATTGTCTATTATGGGGCAAGTTATTTTATCCGTTCTCTTAGGCTTGATTTTGTTTCTTTTTGGATGCTTTAAGTTATCTGAGGTTGTTAGCAGGGCTTTCAATCTTCATTTGAGAAGCTATGTGAGCAAGATAAATCAAAGTCCCTTTTGGGGACTTTTGATAGGGTTTATTTTAACCCTGGCTTTTCAGAGCAGCTCAGCCAGCGTTATTTTAGCCATCAGTTTAGTCAGTGCCGGACTTTTAACTTTTCGCGGTTCTTTACCCTTCATCTTATCAGCTGGACTTGCTTCATTCGTCACCCCATTTTTAGTCGCTTTCAAAATAACCGATTTAGCTCCGTTTTTTATTGTGGCTGGGGGTCTCGTCTGGCTTCTCTCTTCTCTAAAAATAAAAAAAATCGGCGAAACTCTCTTTTATTTTGGTCTTTTATTTTTTGGCTTAGGTATCATCGCCGACGCCGCGGTTTTAGGAGAAAAAAATTTTCTCCGTGAGATTTTTCTCTCTTCAGGTCCGCTCTTAGGTTTTCTCGCCGGCCTATTTTCAACCGTGATTTTTCAAGCCAGCGCTATTCCTTTGAGTATTTTAGTAATTTTAAAAGGAAAGGGGGCAATAGAAATTAGCCAGGCCTTACCTATTATTTTAGGAGTTAATTTGGCCGCGGTTTTTACCGAGGTTTTCTCTTCGCTCGGCACGAACAAAGAAGGTCGGAGGACAGCCCTCTCTCTTTTGTTCTTCAGACTATTCGGCGTGATTGTTTTTTTCTTATTCTTAAATCAATTTGCCTCATTTCTCAGTCAGACCTTTAGGGGAGAGTGGCAAATTTTAGCTGCTCATTTTTTGTTCAATCTTTTCATCACCATTGTTTTTCTCGTCTTTCTTTCTCCTTTTACTAAAATAATGACGAAGATCATTCCGAAAGAAGAGGCGGGAGCTTATCTTTGGCCATTTTATCTAAACAAGAATTTGTTAAAAGACCCTGTTTCAGTTTTTAAAGCGACAAGGAAGGAGTTTTTCGGCATGGCAGGTCTTCTTAAAAAAATGTTTGAAGAAAGCATAGAAAATATTTTTCAATTTGATAAAAAAAAGTTTAGTAAGGTTGACTATAAAGAAATGGCCATTGATAACATTCAGGCAGAGATTTTAAAATTTTTGGATAAAATACCAAAAGAAAAAATAAGAAAAGAAGAAGCGAAAAAAATTATAAATTATGCCGAAATGACGGATGAACTTGAAAGGATCGCTGACAGAATAGGGAATATAAACAAACTTTCTTTTCATAAAAATATCAACAGAGTTGAATTTTCAGAAGCAGCCAATTTGGAAATTAAGGAAATCTCTCTACTGGTAAAAAATAAACTTTTACTTTTAGAAAAAGCTACTTCTCTAAATAAAATAGTTGAGGAACAAAAGGACTTAATCGAGGAAAAGATCAAGCAGAGCAAAGATGGTCATTTGGAAAGATTTTATAAAAGGACATGCGCCACAGCTGACGGCTCCATTTTCAACAATATTTTGATTAATCTCGGGGAGATAAGTGACCATTGTCAAAAAGTAATTTATTTATTAAGAGAACCTTAATTTATGCCAGACGATGTCGTTGAAGAGATAAAATCAAGGATAGACATTGTTAATTTTATCAGCGAATATCTGATTCTGAAGCCAGCCGGCAAAAATTTCAGGGGTTTGTGTCCTTTTCATAAAGAAAAGACCCCCTCTTTTTTTGTTTCGCCAGAGAAAGGCTTGTGGCATTGTTTTGGCTGTTTTTTACCGAAATCTTTAATTAAAACAGAAAATGGATTTCATAAAATAGAGGACATCCAAGTAGATCAAAAAGTTTTAACCCACAGAGCTCAATATCTTCCCGTTTCTCGAACTTTATGGAGACCGTATAAAGGAATGGTGGTTGATATAAAACTAAGAAACTCAAATGAAGTTACTTCTTTAACTGTTGATCATGAGGTATATGTAATAAGAATAAAACATTGTAGACAAATATCTCGGAAAACGAGGATTTGCCAGTGGAATTGCGACAAAAGATGTTCTGCAAAATTTTATCAGGATTATAAAATAGAAAAATCGCCGGTTGGCCAGCTTTCGAAAAATGATTGCCTTCTTTATCCTATTAATCAACAAATTAAAGATATAGAGCTTATTGATTTGAATGAATATTATCATCGAAGAATAAGTAATTTCGGACCAACTATTGGTAGAATTCCTACAAAAATAAAAATTGACGATAATCTTTTAAAACTAATTGGTTATTACATAGCTGAAGGAAGTAATCATCGAGCATATATTAGATTTAGTTTAGGCAATCACGAACAATCTTTTGCTCGAGAGATTAAAAATTTAGTAGAAAAAATTTTTAAGATAAAAACAGCAATTTTTAAAAGAAAAAAAGGAAGTAAAACTGGTCTGGAAATTACTGCTTGTAATTCTAAATTATCAAATATCTTTCAAAACTTATGTGGAAAATGGGCAGAGAACAAACACATTCCTTTTCAATTCCAATATTTGCCACTTCAGAAACAAAAGATTCTTCTTGAAGCTATCTTAAAAGGAGATGGTTATTGTCAGAAAACAGGGGGAGGAAAAAGTATTGCAACTGTCTCCCCGACTTTAGCCGAACAACTAAGAGATATTTTGTTAAGATTAAGAATTGTTCCTAGATTTTATATTAATAAGAAAAAAATTGATAAAAAAGGAATGGTTCATCAAAGATGGTATAGTATAGAATGGCAAGAAAAGAAAAGCGCTCATTATTCATACTTTTACGAAGAAAAGAATGTATTATATTGGATTTCTCCCATAAAAGAAATTAAAAAAAGATATTATGAAGGCGATGTTTATAACTTAACTGTTGCTAAAGATCATTCTTATGTAGCCAGTAATTTTGTAGTCGGGAATTGTGGAAGCTCAGGCGACCTTTTTACTTTTGTTGAGAAAACAGAAGGCATTGATTTTCCCGAAGCTTTGAAAATACTTGCTTTAAGAGCTGGCGTGGAGATTAAGAGATTTGATCGGCATTTAATAAGCCAAAAGACCAAATTGCTTGATCTTTGCGATTTAAGCGCTAAATTTTATCACCGGATTTTAATGGATTCGCCTATAGCAGGAGAAGCGCGTCGATATTTATTGGAAGAAAGGGGGTTCGACATAGAAACGATTAAAGAATTTTTGCTGGGCTTTGCCCCAGATCGCTGGGATTCGTTGCTTAAATTTTTGAAAGGCAGGGGATTCAAAGAAAATGAAATTGAAATGGCAGGTCTTGTCAGCCGATCGCAGAAAGATGCAAATCAGTTTTATGATCGCTTTAGAAACAGAATAATTTTTCCCCTGAGCGATGTCTATGGCCAGGTAAATGGCTTTACCGCTCGGGTTATGCCTGGAGCTCAAACAGAGGAGGGCAAATATATCAACACTAAAGAAACGCCAATCTTTAACAAAAGAAAAATTTTATACGGATTAGATAAAGCAAAATCAGCAATTAAAGAAAAGGACGAGGTTATTCTAGTTGAGGGACAGATGGACGTGATTGCCTGTCATAGAAATGGCTTCAAAAACGTGGTTTGTTCAAGTGGCACCGCTTTGACCGAGGAACAGATAAAACTTTTATCCCGTTATTCTAAAAATGTCATTTTATCATTTGATAAAGATTTAAGCGGAGAAGAAGCGACTAAAAGAGGCATTGATCTGCTTCTTGAAGAAGATTTTAAAGTAAAAATTTTGATTCTGCCGCAAGGCAAAGATCCAGATGAATATTTGAAAAAAAATAAAGACGCTTTTGAAGAGGTTATAAAGAACGCCTTGCCAATTATGGATTATTATTTCAACCTGAGTTATCAAGGAGAGAAGGGTAAATCTTTGAGTATTGAACGGAAGAAAGAAATCACTAAAACTCTGACGTCTGTCATTGCCAAATTAGCCAATTCGGTCGAACAAAATTTATGGCTGAAGAAAATAGCTGCCGACCTCAATCTTGAAGAGAGTTTTTTGTATGAAGATTTTAGAAAATATAAAAAGAGTCAAAAAGGGTCGAAAATAGTTTCAGAAGAGCCTAAAATGGCTGAAGATCACTTAGAGAAAACAGGTGAAAAATTTTTAGGTCTTCTGATGCGGCAAACCGCCGAAGACAGAGAAAAATTTTTGACAGGTATTGATCCGGAAGCGTTTTCTATTCCTCTGCAAAGGGAATTTGTAGAATTTATAAAAAAATGCTACAATAAAGAGGTAGAAATTAAAGAGGAAACGAAGAAATATCTAGATTATTTAGATTTCGTGGCAGAAGTTGAGTTTGGGTCTCTAAAGCAGCAGGAGAAAGAAAGAGAGTTGAACAAGCTTTTCCTTTTTTTAAAGAAAAATTATTTAATTTCGAAATTGAAGGAAATAGAGAGGGAGATTTTTGAAGCAGAAAAAAATAAAGAAGAAAATAGAGTTAAGATATTAGCAGAAAGAGCCAATATTTTTTCTAAAGAATTAGCAAGTTTGAAAAAATATGAGAATTAAAAAGCAGAAAAGAAAAAAAATTATTTTTCCTGAAGAGGCAGCAAAAAAATTGTTTGAAAAAGGACGAGTAAGAGGTTTTATTACTGAGCAAGAAATTGTCTATACTTTCCCTTTTTTGGAGAGATATTTTAAGGATTATGAGCGATTCCTTGATAAAATGGAGAAATCCGGCTTAGCTATTAAAGAATCAGAAGAAAGACTCCTCGGCCGAAAAAAAGAGCTTAAAAGGAAAGAATCTTTATTTGACCTCAGCCAGCTTTCCCAAGATTCCATTGAGATGTACCTTAAAGAGGTGAGCAAGGTTCCTTTACTGTCACCGGAGGAGGAGGTAGAATTGGCGAAGAGAAAAGATGAGGGCGACGAAGAAGCGATAAAGAAAATAATTGAGGCTAACCTGAGGCTGGTTATCAGCATCGCTAAAAAATATATCGGTTATAAAATGAGCTTTGCTGATTTAATTCAGGAAGGAAATCTTGGTCTTTTTAGAGCGGTTGAGAAATACGATTGGCGAAAAGGCTATAAATTTTCTACTTACGCCACCTGGTGGATCAGACAGACTATTACTAGAGCCCTGGCCGATCATTCGAGAACAGTCAGAATACCGGTTCATATTACAGAGCTGCTTAATCGTTATAGGGAGCGTGAGCGTTATTTAACCCAGCAATTAAATCGGCCTCCTACTTTCGAGGAGCTGGCTAAAGAATTAGGAATTTCAGAAGGGGAAGCCAATCATCTTTATAAAATTTCTCAAGACATTGTCTCGCTAGAAAAGCCTGTCGGCAAAGATGACGAAGACAAAGACACAGAATTATCTGATTTTATTGAGGACGTTAAAACTCTTGCTCCTGATAGAGTAGCTGCTCTGCGTTTCCTTCGTGATTATTTCAAAGACATCATCAAAGATTTGCCGAAGAGGGAGCAGGAAATTTTAAAAATGAGATTCGGCTTAATGGACGGTATAGCTCATACTCTGGAGGAGGTCGGTCAGGTGTTCGGCGTGACGCGGGAAAGAATCAGACAGATTGAGGCAAAGGCGATCGAGCGACTGCGGGAGCACGATGAGATTAAAAAGATAAAAGATTATTGGGGGGAAAAAAGGGAGTTTAAGAAGATAGGGGGAGAAGAATAAATTTATGGAGCACATCCCTGTTTTATTAAATGAATCTATTGATTTTTTAGAGCTAAAAAGAGACGGGATTTATGTTGATGCGACTTTAGGCGGAGGCGGGCACGCGGAGAAAATTGCGAGTTTGATTGGAAAAAATGGTAAAGTTATTGGTATTGATCAAGACGAGGAAGCGATCGAAAAAGCAAAAATGCGTTTAGCTGAATTTGAGGAAAAAATTGAATATGTTCATGACAATTTCAAAAATTTAGATTATATTCTTAATAAATTAGGCGTTGAAAAGATTGATGGGATTCTACTGGATTTAGGCGTTTCAACTTATCAACTGGAGAGCCCGGAGAGGGGATTTAGTTTTAGCGAGAAAGAAGCAAATCTCAGCGCGCCTTTAGACATGAGAATGGACAGAACTCAATCCTTAACGGCTTACGAGGTGGTAAATAAATACAGGGAAAGCCAATTGAGAGATATTTTATGGAGACTTGGTGAGGAGCCTTTCGCTAGACAGATCAGCCGGAAGATTGTCAGACAAAGAGAGAGAAGCCCTATTAAAACGACTAACGATTTGCTTCAAGTGATTAAATCTGCCACTCCGCCAAAATACAGGTTTAGTAGAAGAGAAGGGCATTATGCCAGCAAAGTATTTAGAGCCATCAGAATGGAGGTGAATAAAGAGCTTGAGGCGATTGAAGAGGTATTGCCGAAAGCAATTGGCTTTTTAAAAAAAGAAGGCAGATTAGTGGTTATTTCTTTCCATTCCCTTGAGGACAGAATAGTAAAGCAAACATTTAAATCATTAGCCAATAAAGAAGAACCAGTCATAAAAATATTGACTAAAAAGCCTGTTTTGCCAACGGAGGAAGAAATAGAAAAAAATCCGAAAGCGCGAAGCGCGAAATTAAGAGCCGCAGAAAAGTTGACATAATATTTCTATTTGTTATCATAATTAGCAATAATAAAAATCTATGGATACAGCTAAAAAAATGCTTATCATAAAAATTGTCGTCATTGCCGTTATCGCCTTAATCGCTTTTACCATTGTCTTGATGGTGATTAAGTTGAGCGCGGCCAATGCCCTTTTATTGCCAGTTGAGCAGCAGCTGAATCTTTTAGAGGCAGGACAGGTTGAATCTGCTTTTGATTTAACTGCTCAAAATTTTAAAGAAACTGAGACGCTAGAAAAATTTAAAAATTTTGTAGAGATGAATCCGCTTTTAACTTCAAAAACTAATCGGGTTTTCAACGAAAGGAGAGTCGAAGGCAACTATGGCTTTGTTAAGGGAGCTATCGCCACTGAGACTGGCGCCCGTCTTTTTATTGAGTACGATCTGATAAAAGAGGGAGGCCAATGGAAGATTATTCATCTAAAAGCTGATTCTAATCCATTATGAAAAAAGCAGAAAAGGAGCACATAACTAAAAAACAGAAAGCTTCGCCTTCTTTTAGTTTTTGGGCAACCGGCAAAAGAAAAACAGCCATTGCCGTTGTTAATTTGAAAGAGGGCAAGGGGGAAGTTGTCATTAATAAAAATTTTGATTTAGAGAAATATTTCCCCTCATTTTCTGAACAACAGATCATTCTCTCTCCTCTGGCCTTGTTTGATAAGACAAAAGATTTTAAGGTGAGCGTTAGAGTTAAAGGGGGTGGCAAGCGAGGTCAAGCTGAGGCAATTAGATTAGGTTTAGCCAGGGCTTTGACCTTTTTCAATTCAGATTGGCGAACCGACTTGAGGGCAAAAGGCTTTTTGACTCGCGACGCTCGTGTCAAAGAAAGAAAGAAGCCTGGTTTAAAAAGAGCGAGACGCGCTCCACAGTGGCAGAAGAGATAAAACATGGACTCTCTTGTCGTACTTATTCTTCGCAGCTGGTTTGACGGCGCGATTTTTATATTATAATTTCAGTATTAAAAAACAGATGCATTTCTGAAGCGATTAAAAAATTGATGGATTTTTTTAATCATAAATTACATAAATTATGGCGCAACAGCAAAAAAATATTGAAATAGAGTTTCGCTCTCGGTTTGATCTTGCGAAGTATAAGGAGTTGAAAGAATTTCTTGATGCTAACGCCGAAGATCGAGGGGAAGACGACAAGGATGTTTATTTTTTTCTTTTTCCCAATAAGTTGCTTAAAGTAGTTAATAATGTCTCAAAAAATAACGCAAAGATAGTTCTGAAACTCAACAAGATCGGCAAGGGCAGCGATTTTGAAGAAATTGAAGTGCCCATTACTCAAAAACATTTTGAAAGGGCGGTCAAGATGTTTATTGCCCTGAAAATTGGAGATCATATGCATTCATTTCAGAAAAGACACAATTATCTCTACAAAGGGGTGGAGTTGGCTTTGAAATGGAGTGAAATTTGGGGTTATCATCTTGAATTGGAAATAGTGGTTACTGATCAGAACCAAAAAGCTGCGGCGGAAAGTAAAATATTTGCTGTTACAAAAGATTTAGGCATCAAAATCATGACCGATGAAGAGCTCAAGGAATTTACCGAAAAAGCGGAGGCAGATTATAAAAAAGATAAAAAAAATGGGGATAGTTAACCTTTCGGATTTAAGTAGGGGGGAAATGAGGCTTCTCAAAAAAGCCCGGACGACAGCGGAAAGGGCTGTTTCCGATTTGGGACATCAAATCGGATGCGTAATCAAATGCCGGAATGGAGATGAATTTTTTGGGGCTACGAATATTCGTTCAAGAACAATAGGGTCCACTTGCGCTGAGAGGATGGCTCTTGACCAAATGTATTTTCATAAGAATCGATATCCCAAGGTGTGTGCCATTGTGGGCAAGTTGCCTCAGACTGATTGGAGAAGAAAGTGGTCTGACAGTAAGATTTGCACGCCGTGTGGTGTTTGTTTGGAGACTTTTAGGCAGGCAATTCAATCCTTAAAATTAAAGGATCTTAATTTTTTGTGTTCAGACTGGAGTGGAAAAAGGATCCTTAGGGCCAAGCTATCTGACCTTTTTCCGACAATTACCTGATTTTATTTTTTATGAAGAAGGAAAGTCTTTTTGAATTGGCGGAAAGGAAAAAACTTCCATTACATCAATTCATTGATGGGGAAACCGTTAAGTGGGTCATAAAGAACAAACCGAAGTTTGGAAAAACAGGAGAATTGAAACTGCCAAGCCGAAAAATTCTAAAGCGTTTTATTCCTGATAACAGTTGGTTTTTGCAGGCAAAAGAAATAGATTCTATTCATGGTATGCGTCATATTCTCCGAGTTGCTGTGAATGCTATTTTAATCGTCAAAAAATATTTTTACGAAAAGAGAATAGAAAATTTGATAATCGCAGCCGTTATACATGATATCAGGAGAAAAAACGACAAGGATGATTTCAAGCATGGCTTGCGGTCCGCAAATTGGTTTAGGGAAAACGCCACTTTAGTCGGAAAAAAATTTAATGTGGAATTTCGAGACGAAGACATTAAGGAAATCTATTGGTTAATTTTTTCCCACGAGTTACCGAGAGCCGATTTAAAAGAGAATAAAAACTATTGTAGGTTTAGGAGAGGTATTGATATAATAAGGATTGCTGATGCCTTGGATCGGTATCGCTTGCCGAAAACCAAATGGTGGATTAACGAAGAAATAATTGGATTGGTAATTCCAGATATTTTCAAAAAAAGCGCTTTTAATTTGATCATAAAAAGTGAATTGAATTTTCTGAAAGGAAAAAACAGCCAAGAAAGCGTTTTAAATGTTTTAAAGTAAATTTTTATGGAATAAATTAATTCGTATATAAAAAAATGGGCCGATGCTCACATATTTTATAGTATGTTTCTGCACGAATTACAGAAGGGCAGCCCTGTTAAGATTACAAAGGACGAACAGGAGTGGCGAGAATGGGCGGTTAAAGAAACGCCGAACGGCAAACTGCTTTTAAAAAATTCTTTTTTTGATATTTTGAAAAAATCCTCAAAAATTTATCTTTTTCATGTTACACCAAACTTAAAAAAAATAGTTGAAAGCGGAACTATTTACTCTAGTGGAGGATGTCTTATTGGAAGCACTTACTCCACCCCTCTTTTTTTGACTAATGGTATTTTCAGAGTTCATAATTTGGGAGAATATATTTTTAAAAAGGAGGTGCCGCGTGCTTCTTATCTTAAAGAAAAAAGTAGTAAACCTTCAATTCTTATCATAGAAGCAAACCTTCCGCCACGGGCGCATGACAATCTTATAGGTCTTGATTATACGAAACTCGGGAACATCCATCTGGCTATTTATAATGATTTAGAATATCTCCTTTCATTCCGAGAAAGGGCGGTTCTGCAAGAAATTTTACTGAAGAAAATCAAGCAATCTCTTCCTTATCTTAATCTCGCGAGTAATATCTACCATAGCAAGGGGAAGATTGTGAATGATAAAGATTTCTTTGAGGTTTTTCTTGCCTCGATCGACCATCTACCCATTTTGGGGTATATATATTTCGAGGTGATTGCCGGATATTTAATGTTGTTTCAGGACGGGAAAGAAGCAAAAAAAGCTTACGACAACGGCGAATTTTATAACGCTGGTTACAAAGACCTTATGTTCGATCTTTTTCCGAAATTACTTAAAGGAGCAGGACTTGGTTTTTTTAAGCCCACCCTCAAGCAAGTGATACAATACATCAAGAAGAACAAGATGATATCAAAATTAGACGAAAAGAATTTCACGCAATATTTAATAAAAAGAATAGTTTTTCTCACCCAGGATAGACTTTTGAATAGAAGTGAAGAATATATTAATTGGAGTGCTTTTAGTTGGGATTTTAAGGCATTGGAAGCAATTGCATCGCCTCTTCTTGGACATCTTGTCCACCGAGAGCTGAGGAATTTTGGGAGATTCCCCGATTTTTACTTTTATTTTGACCAATTTAAGGCACTTCAGGCGTGGAACTATTGGAACCACATGGGCATCGTAATTCCGTTCAATGGAGTTATGCCGAAAGGGGAAGTAGGTATTAATCCGGCTTGGCCTGATTTGAAAACAAAAGTTTACATTGGTGAGGAAATAAAGGGGCCAGTTGTAGATGCAATGTATATAGCACCAAAAAAGGAGATCGCGGTTAAGATAGTACCGCGTTTGGTCGATCATCGTATAACGATAATGAGGAGTAAAGGGAGACAAAAAATTTCTGGAACCTTTAGGGATTGAATCTTATGAAAAAAAATATAAAGAGGATCATATCGGAAATAGAAAATAAATCATTAATCATTCTCACTTCGTCGGAAGCTACCCACGGCTTAAAAAGGTCGTTAAGAAATCTTTTAAAGGAAGTGTCTTTATTTAAGAGTCATATCAGCGCCTTAAAAAAACGAGGTAGACGAAACAGTACTTATGTCCAAATCGGCGGTGGGAACCACTATTTAGATGGCTTTTTGAACATAGATATAGTTCCGCCGGCCGATGTAATTTGGGACGTAAGAGAGGGGATCCCCTTAAAATTTAATTCTGTCAAGTTCATTTTTTCCGAACATTTCTTAGAGCACATTGATTATCCAGTTTCGGTTAAGAAATTCGTGAAGGAATGTTACCGTGTGCTGAAGAGAGATGGCAAGGTAGTTATCGGCGTACCTGATGGTGAATTAGCAGTTCGAGCTTATTATAAAACAGACAATAAAATGATTGACCGGTTTATGCGCAAATGGTATAGCAAACGAAATTGTCTTAATCACTACAACACCCCAATTGATTTTTTAAATTATCATTTCCGCGATCAAGATGACAACGAAAAATATCGCCCCCATTTTTGGGCCTATGATCGGAAAAAGTTGAAGTCATTACTCAAGGAGGCTGGTTTTAGAAAAATCGGTGTTTGGAGGCTTGATCCGCGAATTGCCAATATAAAAAGGAAATTTGGTTCCATTTACATTTACGGGATTAAATAGGTTTTAGTTTCTAATAGACAGTTTCCATTTTGTTGTTTGTTCTTGAGGTTAAATACCTGAGCGAAACAGTCTGAATTGGTTAATAAAACATTTGTTACTTTGTTAAATTTTCAGCCGAAGGGAAACTATCCTTCGGCTGGTATTTTTACTTGAAATTGCTATAATTTTATTATGGTTTCTACTTCTAAAAACACACTTTATCTTTTTACGGCCAATATTTACCAAAAATTTATCTCCCTTATTTATCTTTTTCTTTTAGCTCGGTTTTTGGGGGTAGAAAATTTTGGTAAATACAGCTTCGCTTTCTCTTTTGTGATAATGTTCTCCATTTTCCTCGATTTAGGTTTATCAACTGTCCTGACCAGAGAAGTGGCTAGAGACGAGGCTAAGGCGAAAAATTATCTTAATAATATCTTTAGTCTAAAATTTTTTACTTCTTTAATTGTTTTTTTCCTTGTCTTTTTTTTGATTAATCTTTCTGGCTACCCTTCTTTAACCAAAAATTTTGTTTATTTGGCTGCCTTGATAATGATTCTTGATTCTTTTTCTTTTAGTTTATACCAAGTTTTCCGTGGCTATTTGAATCTGAAATTTGAAGGAATAGGAATTATTGTTAACAGAACTATTTCTTTTATTATCGGTTTAATTTTTATTTTTCTTAAATTGCCTCCCATTTTAATTATCCTGCCTATTTTATTCGGCAGCATTTTTTATTTTTTAAATGCTTTATTTTTTCTAAAAAAGAGGATTGGTCTTTCTCTCTCATTTTCTTTTGATAAGCCTCTTATCAAATTTCTTTTTGGCTTATCTCTACCATTTTTTATCGCTGGAATTTTCTCTCAACTTTTTGGCACCGTTGACACGGTTCTTCTTTCTTTTTTAAAAGGCGACAGAGCCGTTGGTTTATATACCTCAGCGCAAAAGGTGGTTGTCGCGGCCGGTACGTTAATCGGCGGTTCTTTGGCAGGCGCGCTTTATCCGGCTTTTTCTTATTATTTTGTTCGGGACAAAAAGCAGTTGTCCTCGCTTTTTAATAAAACAGTTTTTTATCTGGCTCTTATTTTTTTACCTTCAGTTTTTGGCATTTTGCTTCTGGCCCGCCCGCTTATTTTTTTTGTTTACGGAAAAGAATATTTAGAAGCTGTAAAAACTTTAAAAATTATTAGTCTTTCTCTGCCTTTTATGTTTTTAGATTATTTAATATTGTGTTTGCTTAATGCTTGTGAAAAACAAAAAGCCAATACGGTTAATCGCGGCATCGCCGCTTTTGTCTTGATCATCTCTAATCTTATTCTTATCCCTCTTTTTTCTTATCTTGGATCAGCTATTGCTTGCATCTTGGGTTTTTCCGTGCTTTTTCTACTTGGCACTTATTATAGTTTGAAGATCGTCAAAATTGATAAAAAATATTTGATGGGGAAAATTTTTGGGATACTCTTTGCCACTTTAATTATGAGCATTTTCATCTTTTTTTTGAGAGATAAATTGCAAATTATGC
The DNA here is from genome assembly GCA_001873465.1 of Parcubacteria group bacterium CG2_30_36_38. Taxonomy (GTDB): domain Bacteria; phylum Patescibacteriota; class Patescibacteriia; order UBA2591; family CG2-30-36-38; genus CG2-30-36-38. Next base: position 14,530 of record MNZE01000015.1, read on the forward strand.
TTTTAATTGGGTTAGCAGCTATTCTTTACTTATCAATTTTATATTTTTTCAAAATATTGGGGAGAGAGGAAGTGAATATGTTAAAAGAAATTTTTAAAAACTCGAGATTTAATAGCTTAATTCGTAATAATTCGTGAACATATGAAACTTGAAGTTATAATGTTTAATATGTCTAATTTTTCAGATTGGGAGAAAGGGATTGTTAATCGAAATCGCCATATTTTTTATACTTTAAGAAAAAATCCTAATATTCAACGCCTCGTGGCTATTGATTTTTTGCCTTTTACGCTAAAAAGGGCGGTTAAAAATTTTTATGGAAGCATTTTAAGGAGGCCTAAACCGGGGAGCGAGGTAATTCATCAAGATTTAACTAGTCGATGCATAAAATTACCAAGCGAAGGACCTCCTGAAACTTATGTTTATTCAAGCATTGATTCGTTTTTTTCTTCTCAGCTATTTTTTAAAAAGTTAAATCACATTTTAGAAAAAATTAGCGGCGAGGGGGAGAGGAAAGACCTGTTGCATCGAGTGGTTTGGTCTTATTTCCCGATGTTTGTTGATTATTTTAATACTCTTCAGGCAGACTCATATGTTTTTGACGCGGTTGATAATTGGTTGGAGCACACTTCCTTTAGTCAATACAAAAAGAAGCTGGAAAGAAATTATAAAATTATTGGCGCAAAGAGCGATTTAATTTTTGCTGTCGCTCCTAATTTGATTGAGTTCTTCAGGTCTTTTGGTCGAGAGAAGAACGTCTATGCGATTGAAAATGGCGTTGATTTTGACCATTTTAATAAAGAGATTAACTATAAAGACAAGAGGTTTGAAAAATTAAAAAGACCGATTGTCGGCTATGTCGGGACCATAGAGGAAAGAATTGACGCTGACCTGCTGGCCTATTTGGCCTCGCAGAATCAAGACAAATCATTTGCTTTGATTGGTCCAGTCTGGCCGAATTTTAGAAAAGAAGCAAAAAAGTTTAAAATTTTCAAAAATGTTTATTTATTTGATAGATGTCCGTACGAGGCCTCTCCTTATTATATCCAGAAATTTGACGTCGCTATTATCCCCCACAAGATGAACAAATTTATGAAATACACCTCCTCTTTGAAATTGCTTGAGTATCTTGCCTGCGGTAAGCCGGCCGTGACTATTCCTGCTTCTGGCGCAGAAAAAGTCGGCCCTCTTGTTTATTTGGCTTCTGGCTACGCCGAGTTTAATAAAAGAATTAATCAGGCTTTAGTAGAGAATAATCCTGAACTGGTAGAAAAAAGAAAAGAATATGCTCAGTCAGAATCTTGGGAGAAGAAGACGGAAGAAATGCTTAAGCTTCTAAATTTTTAATTCATTTTTTTTTATGCTTTTATCTATCATTATCGTCAATTGGAATGTCAAACCTTTGATTGAACGTTGTCTGTCGTCCATCTTTCTTTTTGCTAAAAATTTAGATTACGAAATTTTAGTGGTGGATAATGCCTCTTCCGATACTTCAAGGGGCTATCTTGAAGAATTAGCCAAAAATAAGAAACAACTAAAAGTGATTTTAAATGAAAAAAATTTAGGTTTTGCTAGGGCCAATAATCAAGCAGCGAAGAAGGCGCAAGGTGAATTTATCCTTTTTCTTAATCCCGACACAGAAATAAGGGGAGGGACTTTGCAGAAAATGGTTGAATTTATGAAGAATAATCCTGATTGCGGTGTAGCTGGTTGCCAGATGATTGGTGTAGACGAGAAGATACAACCTTCTGTTCGCTCTTTTCCCTCTTTCGGCTCGCAGGTTCTTATTTTTTTAAAATTACATCACTTATTTCCGTTTTTGCCTGTTGTAAAAAGATATTTTCTTTCTTCTTTCGATTACCGCAAAGAACAAGCAGTTGATCAACTGATGGGTGCTTTTTTCCTGACCCGTCGGGAAACCATGGGAGAAGTTGGCTTATTTGATGAAAAATTTTTTACTTGGTTTGAAGAGGTGGATTTTTGTCAGCGGGCGAAAAAAGCAAACTGGCAAGTAATTTATACCCCAAAAGCTCAAATTCTTCATCATGGCGGCGAAAGTTTTAAACAAGTTCTATCTTCAAAGAAACAAAAAATTTTTAATCAAAGCGTGATTTATTATTTCAAAAAACATTATCCTCGTTATCAAAGTCTTATTCTTGAAATTTTGAATCCCTTCAGTTTATTTTTAGCTTATTTGAATGATCTAATCTATGGAATTGTTGCAAGACCATAAAAAGTTATTTTTTGCTGTTTTCTCTGCTTTTTTCCTTTTTCAGCTTCTTTCTTTTTTAGGCTATTTTGCCCCTTCTCTTTCAGCTGTATTTTTTTGGCTGGTGATTGTTTCTGTTTTTTGTTTGTCTCTAAAAAAAATCGATTATGGTCTCTATGCCTTATGTTTTGAATTTTTAGCTGGCCACGAAGGGCATTTATTTTCTTTTGGCTTTTCTTTTGGCGGAATTTCTTTGAGATTAGCTCTTTTTATAACCGTCATGGCTGTTTGGTTCCTCAAATTTTCCCCGTTTCAGGAAGGCAGGGAGCGAAGTCCCGCTCAACGGGACGAAGCGACCGTTGGAAACCGAAGGTGTCCAAAACGGGGGTCGGGGAAAATTTATTTTTTAAAAAGAGAAAAAATCAAACCCTCGTTTTTCTTTAGCCTGTTTATTCTTTTTCTTCTTTTTGGCTTAGTCAGAGGATTTTTGAATAATTCCGTCTTTGCAGTTAAAGATTTTATCAATTATGCTTACATTTTTTTAGCTCTGCCGCTCTCTACTTTTCTAAAAGACAGACAAAATCAAAGAAACGCTTATGTGATTTTTAAAGCCTTGATTCCTGCTATTTTCCTTCTGACTCTTTTTGTTTTAATTTTATTTAGTACAGGCCTTGTAGAAGTTCACGATCAATTTTACTGGTGGTGGCGGGGGATAGTGATTGGCAAAGCGACTTTCGCTGGTTATCATTTTTACCGGATTGTCAGTTCGGCTCATTTATTGGTATTGCCTTTGCTGCTTTTATGTTTGAGTTTGTGGTTTGCCTCAGGTAAGGACGAGCAGTGGAAAAGAAAAAGTTTGGCCTTGGCGATTATCGTCGGGACGGGGACTCTTTTAATTAACTTTTCCCGAGCTTATTTTTTAGGTTTTTTTGCCGGCCTTTTATTTCTAGCCATTGGATTAGAGAAAAAAAGATGGCTTAAAGCAGTCGCTGTATTTTTGCTAATTTTCATTGCAGAATTTGTGATGCTTTTTACCCTGACCAGCGGATTCAAAACTATGGGTTTTGATCTTCTAGGCAAGCGAATGGGAACTTTGGTCAGCCCTGAAGAAGAGCTGAGCTCAGCGACCAGGTTAATGATTTTACCCGGTCTTCTGGAGAAGATAAAAGAAAAGCCGTTTTGGGGGTATGGTCTGGGTATGGAGATTAGCTATCCTGATCCAGTGACTAAAGAAATGAAAAAGACGAGACACTTAGATTGGGGTTGGTTGGAAATTTTGGCGGAATTAGGGATTTTTGGTTTTTTAAGTTTTTTAAGCTTAATTATTTCGCTTTTTGTGAAAATGAAAGAGAAACTGAAAACTGCCCCTTATTTTACTGACAAGAGAATTACCATTGGTTTAGGAGCTGGTCTGACGAGCTTACTCATTTCCAGCATCACTGGTCCTTTTATCTTCCATGCTTTAGGTATTTTTTATCTGAGCTTAGTGATTGCTTATTTGTCTCCTGAGAGCCAAGAGGTCAATAAAATATGAAATTAACCATTCAAATTGTCGCCTATAATAGTTTGAAATTTTTGCCTGGCTGTTTGGCAAGTTTAAAAGGCCAAACTTTCAAAGATTTTGATATTCTGGTGGTTGATAATCATTCAACCGACGGGACAGGAGAATTTTTAAGAGAAAAATATCCAGGAATTTATGTTTTTCGCAATTTAAAGAATTTGGGCTTTGCCAGGTCTCACAATCAAGGATTTTCTTTGAAAAAGAGCGAATATGTTTTGGTTCTTAATCCCGATATCGTCTTAGAGCCGGATTTTTTGGAGAAACTGATAAAAGGGGCAGACAAGAAAAAGAAAGGTTTTTCTTTCAGCCCGAAGCTTTTAAAAATAAAAACAGGGAATGAGGATCTGGGAGAAAAAATTAAGACAAATATTATTGATTCAACCGGTTTAAAAATTTATCCTTCTGGTCAGGTCAAAGATAGGGGAGAAGGAGAAGAAGACAAAGGACAGTATGACAAAAAAACAGAGATTTTTGGCGTAAGCGGCGCTTGCGCTCTTTATCAAAGGGATTTATTAAAGAAGGTCGGATTTTTTGATGATGATTTTTTCGCCTATAAAGAAGACGCTGATCTCGCCTGGCGAGCCCAGTTATTTGGTTTTTCTTCGTATTATATCCCTGAAGCCAAGGCTTATCATTACCGGCAAGCACCAAAAGAAAGAAGATTGTTCCAAAGTCAATTTGTTGCTTTTTACTCCTTTCGCAACGGTCTATTTTTACTTTTGAAAAATGTTCACTGGCAAAATTTTTTTCTTTACTTCCCCCTTATTTTTGCCTATCAAATGACTAAGAAATTTTACCTTCTCTTCAAAGCGCCCGAAACTTCATTCAAAGCTAAATTAAGCTTTCTTCAATATCTCTCGGCAATGTACAGGAAAAGAGAGAAAATTTTTAAAAGGGCGAAAATAACCGCCAAACAATTCAGAAGAAAATTTTTTAGCCATTAATTTTTCACCATGATTTCTATTATCGTTGTCAACTACAATCAAAAGGACTGGCTGGAAAAATGTCTGCAAAAAATTTCCGCCTGCGGCGGATCCACCGAAGGTAGAAAAGAGGCGAAGATTAATTTGCCCTATGAAATTATTATTATAGACAACGCTTCAACTGATGGGTCAGAGGTAGTCATAGATAAATTTAGAAAAGAATTTTCGAATTTAGAGTTTATAAAAAACAATAAAAATTTAGGATTTGCTCAGGCAGTCAATCAGGGGATTAAAATGGCAAAAGGAGGATATTTTTTTATCAGCAACCCTGATGTTTTAATTACCCCTGGCTCTCTTGAGGAAATGAGGGATTTTTTAGTGAAACACGAGGAAGTTGGCTTACTTGGTCCCCGTCTTATCAATCCAGATGGAGGCGTTCAGTCCTCTTGTTTTTCCTTCCCTTGCTGGTATACGCCTTTTATTCGCCGGACATTTCTAGGTGATTCTTCTTTTGGGAAGAAAGAATTGAAAAGATATTTAATGGAAGATTTCAATCATCAAGAAATTCGCGAAGTAGACTGGCTTTTAGGCGGCGCCCTGATGGCGCGTCGGCAAGCCGTTGAAAAAGTTGGTTTAATGGACGAAAGGTTTTTTCTTTATTTTGAAGACGTTGATTGGTGCCGAAGGTTTAAGAAAAATGGTTTCAAAGTTTTATATTTCCCAGAAGTTTCGATGTCTCATTATTATCAAAGATTGTCAGCGCAAAATAGGGGATTTAAAGCCTTATTTGACAAACTCTTCTGGATTCATATAATAAGTGCAGTCAAATATTTTTGGAAGTGGAGAAAGAAAAATTGCGGGGTAGTGTAATGGTCGCACGCCAGGCTTTGAACCTGGAAATCTTGGTCCGATTCCAAGCCCCGCAGCCAAAATTTATAAATTTATCTCTTGGGGAGTAATAAATTATAATAAATAAGGATAGGTTGAATAAGGCAACTTTGATAAATATATGAATTCGAAACCGCTCATTTGGATAGGAATGTTCGTAGGATCTTTAATCGGCAGCTATGTGCCAGCCATTTGGGGAGCGGGCTTTTTTTCGTTTTCTTCAATTATTTTTGGAGCTATTGGCGGGGCCTTCGGTATCTTAATCGGTTTTAAATTGAGCCAATGGTAGGTCAAATAGTCCGAATATGAAAAACATTTGTATATGTTGATTGATAACGTAACAATTAAAATACAGGCGGGGAGTGGCGGCAGAGGCGCCGTTGCATTCAATAGAAATTTGATGAGTTTGGGGCCGGCTGGCGGGAGTGGCGGAATGGGCGGGAGTGTTTATTTTGAAGGCGTTTCGGATTTAAACGCACTCCATCAATTCAGGCATAAAAAAGAAATCAAGGCGGAAAACGGAGAGAACGGGAGACCGCAATTCAAAGACGGCAGTAGCGGGAACGACTTAATTTTAAAAGTGCCGATCGGAACTGTGATTACAAAAATACAAACTGGAGAAACCGAAGAAATTATAAAAACCGGAGAGAAAATTTTGGTAGCAAAAGGCGGCTGCAGGGGAAAAGGAAATTTTAAATTCAGATCGTCCGTAAACACAAGTCCCAAAGAATTCCAGGAAGGTACGCCTGGCGAAAATTTCACTCTGAGACTTGAACTGAAGTTAATCGCGGACGTGGGATTTATCGGCCTCCCCAATGTCGGTAAATCAAGCTTGTTGAACGAACTCACGAAAGCGAAAAGCAAAGTTGCGAATTATCCTTTCACGACCCTTGAGCCGAATCTGGGAGCATATTACGAACTCATTCTCGCGGATATTCCGGGGCTCATAGAGGGCGCCTCCGCTGGCAAAGGTTTGGGCATAAAATTCCTCCGCCATATTGAGCGCACGAAAATCATTTTCCATTTGATTTCTGCGGAATCGAAAAACCCGGCAGAAGATTACAAAACGATCAAGCATGAGCTTGAAACTTACAGCAAAGAACTTACAAAGAAAACCGAATATTTATTCTTGAGCAAGAGCGACACGGTGTCGAAAGAAGAAATAAAAAAGAAAATAATTGCCCTAAATAATATCCATAAAAATGTTCTTCCCATTTCTATCCATGATTGGGACAGTTTAGAAAAAGTAAAAAAGATTTTAAATAATATAAAATCCAAAAAATAATAAAGCATTGTGTTCTTGAAGTTTCAAGATATGAATAATTTGATTAAAACAATTAAATATTTCCGAATTAGTTGGTTTTTTTTATTTATTCTCTCCTGCTTTGTTTTTTTTCTTTATTTTCTCTCTCTTTCTTCTAGTTTAGAAATAAAAACAAAAAGAGATTTAAATCTTGCTTTAGGAAATAAATTTGCCGAGCCATTTTATGCCAAAGGATTTTACGTAATCTCTTGGACGGCCAACGATGAAAAAAAGATCAACCAGTTAATTAAATTGCTCAAAGAAAACAATTTTAATGCTTTAGTCATTGATATTAAAGACGTTTCCGGCAAGATTGCTTACTCAAGCCAAGTTCTTCAAGTTAAACAATGGCAGACCAGCGAGCCAAAAATTAAAGACATAAAAAAACTTGTTTATCATCTGCATCTTTTGGATATTTATGCCATTGCCAGAATAGCTGTTCTTGAGGATGCTATTTTGCCAAATGTCCGGCCCGATTTAGCCCTTAAAGATAAGTATACTAAAGAGCCCTGGCATGATTTTAAGGGCATGACCTGGCTTGATCCCAGCTCTAGAGAAGTTCTTGATTACCATGTCGCCTTAGCAAAGGAAGCTTTTGATTTAGGTTTTGATGAAGTTAATTTTGACTACCTTCGTTTTCCTTCTGACGGAAAAATCGAAAATATTGCTTACCAAGATAATATAGAAAAAAAGAAAGCGGAAATTATTAAAAATGTTTTTATTTATTTCAACCAGCATCTCAAAGATGAAGGGAAAATTTCAATTGATTTTTTTGGTTTAACTCTGTGGCATTTGGACAACGATTCCGATATGAATATCGGACAGAGATTAATCGACGCTTTACCTTATTTTGATTATGCCTGTCCAATGGTTTATCCCTCACATTATCCATCAGGTTTTTTAGATTTAAAAAATCCGGCTGAATATCCTTACGAAGTAATTAGCGCAAATTTAAAAAAAATGGAATTAGTCAAAGAAAAAAGACCTGACTGGGCGCTGAAAATCAGGCCCTGGCTTCAGGCTTTTGACCTTGGTGCTATTTACAATAAAGATTTATTAAAAAAAGAAATTAAAGCAGTGGAAGACAATGGAGGATATGGCTTTCTATTTTGGAACGCCAGAAACGATTACACCGTATTTAGAGGTTTCTCGGATAAATAAAATTATGAAGATTTTTGTGAAAGCAAAACCGCTTGCCAAAGAGTCAAAGGTTGAAAAAATTGACGACACTCACTTTGTCGTTAGCGTGAAAGAGCCGCC
>MNZE01000030.1 GCA_001873465.1 Parcubacteria group bacterium CG2_30_36_38
AAAGGGTTCAAGGGGTGTTTGGTAAAAAAGTTATAAAAAAAGACCAGGGCAGTCGCTGGCCAGAGAATGATTAATTCAATCTCCTGATATTTAAGATCGTAAATAAAAATGAAAAGAAGAACAAAAAAAATAAACCATTGGATAAGTAATGATAGAACTATCTCTACTCTAAAAACGAAAGGCGTTAAACGAATAAAAGCAATGACAAATAAAATCCCGGTTGTTAACTCAACAATTGGATATTGCCAAGAAATTCTCTGATGACAAGAACGACACTTTCCCTTGAGAAAAATAAAAGAAAATAATGGGATATTTTCGTACCAACTAAGTTGATGACCGCATTTCGGACAAAAAGAGCGACCCAAAATCCCCTTCTTCGTCTGCAAACGATAAATAAGACAATTGAGAAAACTCCCAAAACAAAGGCCGATGAGAAAACACAAGAAAACACCTAAAAATTTAATGGCGAACATAGTAAGATTATAACAAAAAAATCAAATTTAACAAGAATAATTAAAGAATTAACGAATTAAAAATTTTTTAAGTAATTCTGGATCTCCAAATCTTCCGGCTTTAATTCTTGACATATTTTCGCCCATTTTTTTGCCTCTCCCCTATCAAGAGCCTCGTTATATAAAAAAGAAATAGAATAAGACCAAATCGGATCTTTCGGGTTAAGATTGAATCCGTGAATATTCATTCCAATAGCTTTTTCAAAATTTTTCTCAAGATAATAAATATCAGCTATTTTTTTATAGAGACTGCTTTCTTCAAAGGGTGATAATTTAATGGCTTGACGATAGAACTCGTCAGCCTCTTTGTATTGTTTCCTTTCAAAATAAATATCGCCAAGCAACCCATAAATTTCTGCTCTTTTTTTTGCCAACTGGGCTTTATGAACTTCATTCAAGCGAGCCTCGTTAACGTCGGGATATAACTTGAGGGCCTCAAGACATAGTTCTTCCGCCTCTTCATACTTAAGTTCATAAAATTTTAATTGCGCCCAATCTTTATAATAATGGGGATAATTCGGCGATAATTCTTTCAAATGTTTAAAAGACTCGTCCGCTTTTTGAAAGTCTTTTTCGTCAAGGGTCAAATTTGCTTTTTGGGCATAAGCGGGAAATAAGATTAAATCTGCTTGAAATGTTTCTCTTTCTTTATTTATCTTTTCTAACTCATTAATAGCCTGGTTCAAAATAACGATCTTTCCTTTTTTATCATGATAAAGGTCAACCGCCCAAATTAAATCTTTAGCATATCTTGTTTGATAAAAAAATTCATTTGGATCATAAAAAAAGATTTTTTGATAATCAGAAAGCATAGAGGGCCAGTCTTTCTTTATTTTGGCGATAATAAGATGTTTGTAATAAACATCGGCCCAAACAAACCGGCCAGCCGCTTGCCAAATAAAAAAAATCGTTAAAAGTTCAAGGATAAAGATAAAAATAATTTTATTAAATGTTTTCATTTTCGTTGATTCGTTGATTCTTTAGTTCGTTGACTTTCAAAACAATCACTAACATAAGCCAAAAATAAACTAAGCCGGTAATCTCATGAAAAGAAAATTGTAGAGAGACAAGATAAGCGAAAAGTCCGGAGAGGACTAAAAGAATCAGATCAAAATTTCCCCCGACCCCCCGAGCTTGGACACCTAACGGGTTTCCAATCGTCGCTTCGCTCCTGCCTTCCGTCACGGGGGAAATTTTAATAAAAGATCTTTTGGTTTTAAATAAATAAACAAAACCATAATAAAACACAGCGACAATCATGAAAAGATAAGACAGGAGGCCCGCTATGCCGCTTGTCAGAGCCATGTCTAGAAAATCATTATGAGACCTGTCAGGATAACTGTTAATGCTTTCAAGAATGCCTTGAACGGGCTGATAAAGCTTAATAAAATGGAAAAATTGCGTTTCAGGTCCATAACCTAAAAGAGGTCTTTTTTTGATCAAAGACAAGGCCTGCTGCCAAATAGTTGTTCTAAATTCGCCTGCTTGCTTTATGGCGGAGAAGCTAAAACGTGAATTAGGATTTTTTATATTTAAAAAAACAACGGAGCTAACTATAAAAGACAAAATAAGTAAAATAAATTTTCCCCGACCCCCTAACTTGGACAACTCGCGCTCGCTTCGCTCGCAGCCTTCCTGAGACGGGGAAAATTTAGAAAAAATTAAATTTTTCCTTTTTCTTTTAAGCCAAGATAAAGAAAAGAAAAAGAAAAGGAGTCCGGCTAAGAGTCCTATGGCCCCTCCCCTGCTCCCGGTAAAGAAAAAACAAATTAGAGAAAGAATAAGAGAGATAAAAATTAAAGATATAACAATAAATTTTCCCCGACCCCCGTCTTGGACAACTCGCGCTCGCTTCGCTCGCAGCCTTCCTGAAACGGGGAAAATTTTAATAAATTTTTTCTCCTCAAAAAACAGCCAAATAATAAAAGGCAGGGTCAAGAGGAGCCAGGAGGCAAGAAAATTCGGCTGGCCAACAAGAGAAAAAATTCTTTTAGTGATTAGAGGTCTTTCAATCCAAAGAATCGGGTCCAACCCTAAAAGCTGAAATAAACCATAAACAACCACAATGGTGGTCGCGAAAAAAATCGTCCAGGCAATCCTTTTCAGCTGGGCTCTAGACTTAAAATTAAAAAACAAAACCAAAAAGAAAAGAAAACAGTGAAGCCAAGTCAAATAGCCCATTTTTCTTTCGTATGTCCCCCAAAAACTCATACGGGGCCATTGAGAAAAAATGGTGGCTAAGCCTAAAACAATTATAAAAATAAAAACTGGCAATAATTTGTAAAGATTCTCTCTCTTTAGGCCGTGAGGCGTAAGAATAATTTTTGCCAACCACAAAAAAACAAGAGCTTGAACAAGATGAATAAAAAAAGTATATTTAATTTGCCAGGGAGAAGCAATATTTAAAGAAAAACAAATTGGCAATAGAAATATAACCATCAACCAACAAAATTCAAGACAAACTGAAAAAATATAAGACAGAGAAAAATTTTTAAATTTAAAATTTTGGATTTTGTTTAACATTTGAATTTTATATTTTATATTATTTATTATACCAAAATTCCAAAAAAATAAAACCCGCCTTCTTCCAAACTATGGGAAAACGAGTTTTATTGCCATAAATTACCTATAACTTCTTTATTTCTTTTGAGAAATAAAGTTAATTAGGTAATCTAGGGTTGATTTTGAAAAAATTACTCACAAATACCAGCTGGAGTGGCTTCGCAAGTGCCAGCCGCGATATCGCCAGTTTGGCTTCCTAGACAATAGGTAATCTGATAAGTAGTACCGCCTACCCCTGTATATAGATAATCGTCAGTCCCGCATGGACCATCATTTCTCGGCGAGGGATTGTTTGGAAATTTTGACATATAAACCGTCGCGCCACTGAAGATAGGGCCTCCAGGCGAAGCATCTCCGGTTGCAGGATAACTGTTAAGATCCGCATAATACATTTCTAAAGCGGTTTGGACTTGTCTCATGTCAGAAAGTCGTCTTGCGTCACGAGCCTTAGATCTCGCCCCACCCAAAGAAACCATGGCAAAAGCAGCCAAAACACCAATAATGGCAATAACCACGAGAAGCTCAATAAGAGTAAAACCTTTTTCTTTTTTCATAATTTTCGTCAATTGACAAAATATTAAAGTTTTCTCGACCTTTTCAAAGATAAATAGATTATAACATATCATCTTAAAATGTAAATAAGCTTATCCACAGTACGCCAAAAAAGCCTCTAAGGCGAATTTGACAAAGCCGTTTTTATTTGTATAATAAAACCTATGAGCATTTATCGACTTAATCTTATAGACGGTGTCCAAGCTCAGGCAGAAACAGAAGTCTATCAAATAAGGGAGAAAAAAGGAGGGCGTTTTCTTTTTTATTTTTCAATCGTTGTCTTAATCGGCGTTATAATGTTTTTCTTCAACTCGGTTTCTGGCTCCAACGAAATATTTTTTAGCTTATCTCGTCTGCCTATCATTAGAGAAGTCGGCCAATTACTTAATCTTTATGACAATTCACTTGAAGGCGAAAAAGAAGATAGAATAAATATTTTGATTTTAGGAATCGGCGGCGAAGGCCATCAAGGTCCTTATTTAACCGACACTATCATCCTGGCTTCGTTCAAACCATCAACTAAAAAAGTGGCCCTTCTCTCAGTCCCTCGCGACCTTTACGTCCCAATTCCAGAATTTGGTTGGCATAAAATCAATTCTGCTTATGCCTTAGGATTGACTCATCGCGGCGATGGCAGCCGGTTGACCTCCGAGGTGGTAAGCAATGTTTTTGAGGAACCAATCAATTATTATGCGCGAATAGACTTCAATCTTTTTAAAGAAATAGTTGATGCTCTGGGTGGAATTGAGATAAATGTTGAAAGAGAATTCAGTGATTATCAATTTCCAGGACCAAACTTTACTTATCAAGTAGTTTCTTTCAAAGCTGGTCCTCAAGTGATGGACGGAGAAAAGGCTTTGCAATATGTCCGCTCTCGTCACGGGACGAATAATGAGGCCAGCGACTTTGCTCGCTCCGCCAGACAACAGCGGATTATTTTAGCCATTAAAGATAAAATTATTAAAAACGAATTATTAAAAAAACCAAAAGGGATTTTTGAATTATACAATCTTTTTAATAAAGATGTAGAAACTAATCTCAAAGTCGGGGAAATAATTAAATTAGCAAAAATTTTTTCAGAGGTTGATAAGGATAAGATAATTACTAAGGTTATCACCTCTGACGGAAACGGGCCATTAAAGTCTGAAATCGGGCTGGATGGCGCTTATCTTCTTAAGACAAAAACTGGTAATTTTGAAGACCTGGCTCAAATAGCTCACTTAATATTTGAGGGAAATTAAAGATTTTTATTATCCACCATTATGTTAATTGTTGGTCTGGGGAATCCCGGTAGTCAATATAAAAAAACGCCGCATAATATTGGTAAGGAAATTTTGGAGGATTTTGCCAAAGATTTTGCTTTTCCTCCTTTTAAAGATAATAAAAAAGAGGCATTTTCTGTCACCTCAAAAAAAATTTTGAATCAAAAAATAATTCTTGCCAAACCTCTGATCTATATGAATGACTCTGGCAGAGCAGTAAAAAATCTGCTTCTTTATTTTAAACTGAACCCAGAAGATTTATGGATAATTCATGACGACCTTGACCTTAATTTCGGCAAAATAAAAATTTCAAAAAATCGTTCTTCGGCCGGGCATAAAGGCGTAGAATCAATTATTGATGCTCTCCACACAAAAAATTTTACAAGGTTTAGGATCGGCATTAATCCAGGCTTCAAACCAGAAGCAACGAGCTTTGTTTTGAAAAAAATTTCAAAAAAAGAAAAAACAGATGGGGTTATAAAGTTAACAGGAGAGTCCCTAATTTTTTCAATAGAAAATGGAATCGTAAAAGCAATGAGTAAGTATAATAAATAGTGTCGATAATATGGATAAAATAAAAAACAGACGAATTCTACAGCTCAATGAGTTAATAAAAAGAGATTTAGGTGAAATTTTCAAAAAAGAACTGGGACTGAAGAGAGAAATACTTTTGACCATTACTAACGTGGAGATCTCAAAGGATCTGTTAGAAGCAAAAGTTTTGGTAAGCATTTTCCCATTTAAGGAAACACAACAAATTTTAGAAAAAATTGAAAAAATAAAAAGAAGAATTGAAGGACTTCTAAATAAAAAAATATCTTTACGAGTTTTTCTAAAACTTAAATTTTTAATTGACGAAACTGAAGAAAAAGCCGATCAAATAGAAAAAACGCTGCGCGACCTATCTAAACTGCCCACCTGATGTGGCGGCTGATGGACTACCACGCTCTCTACTAAGGCAACGGCCAGCATACTCACGATAAGGGAACTTCCACCATAACTCAAAAATGGCAAGGAAAGACCGATGACCGGCAAGAAACCTAAGTTCATGCCTATATTAATAAACATTTGCGAAAAAAAGTATAAAGAAACTCCTAGAACTAAAACTAAGGCAAAATTATCATAAACTTGTTCTGAGATTTTGAGAAGTCTATATAAAAAAAAGAAATAAAGTCCTAAAAATGAAAGACAGCCTAAAAAACCAAATTCCTCGGCAAGAACTGCAAATATAAAATCTGTTTTAGCTTCCGGCAAGAAATGCAATTGACTTTGTGTCCCCTCACTAAGCCCGCGCCCCAAAAGCTGGCCAGAACCAATAGCAATAATCGCTTGATTCCTCTGGTAGCCGCGACCAAAAGGATCGCTTTGCGGATTTAAAAAATTTAAGATTCGCTCCTTTTGGTAATTTTTTAACAAGAAAAACCAAGAGAATATCAGGGCGACCAATAAAATAGCAATTAAAATCAAAATATATTTTTTTCTTCGGTTGACCATAAAAGCAAGCCCGAGGCCGATAATAATAATAATAATTGACGAACCAAGATCAGGTTGAAAAATAATTAAAGAGACGGCAGGCAGAATGAAGAGAAAACTTAAAGAAAGGTGCTTGAACTTCAATGGTTTTTTCGCCCCTTGCCAAAACCTGGCTAAAAAAATAATTACGGCTATTTTAGCTAATTCAACCGGCTGGAAAGTAAAAGGGCCAAGGCTGAACCATCCCCTGACCCCACGTCGTGTCTCTCCCAAAAAAAGAACAGCCAAAAGAAAAAGAAGCGTAAAAAAATAGAAAAGATAGGAGAAAGAACGAATAGCCCGATAGTTTGAAAAAGAAATGAAAAAAAACATTGGAAACCCTAATAAAAAAACGAATAATAACTGACGCTTGAAAGTTGAGAATTCATGCTGAGGTGCATTTAAAGAAAGGCTGTATTGTAAAATCAAACCAAGACCTATCATCAAAACCATTGAAATAAAAAGAGGCCAGTCGAATTGTTTTAATTTAACAGCGAACATCAAATAAAAAATTATAATTCATCAATATTTTTTCGTCATAAATACGTTCGGGTCAAAAACGTTAACTTCTGGCAAAACACCAATATGAGTCGGCACATCGTTTATTTTGTCCCAAATAATTTCTATGTTTCTTTTTTCTCCACCGTTCAATTTGCTGACAAGATAATTTGTAAAACCAATCATCTCTTTCCCTTTATAAAGAGCAACGCCTAAATTCATCTCCCAAAAACTATAAACAGATTGATTATTAAGAGTAAAAGAAGTTTTTAACACTTTTTCTTTATTTTCTAATTCTAGAAAAGATATATTTTGATCTTCAATTTTAACTTGGGGCAAAATTTCTAAGAGTTTCCGTTCTTCCGACTTGACTCGTTGCCAGGAGATGCCACCAAGAGTAAGGTGGGCGCTCTTTTCTATCCCAACTACTCTAAGATACCGTTGGCTGTTTGGTAAAATAAACGATTTTTTTGAGTCATATTCAAACTCTTTGACAAACCAATTTTCATTTGGGTTTTCTATCAAAGCGATTAAATCATATTTTGTTTTATTTGGTAAAAAAAATTCTTTAAGAATAAGTAGTTCTTCTGGCGGATTCCGCTGTATCTCTATCTCGCTCTCAGCCAATTCTTTAATCATTTTTTCATACTCCCCTTCTCCTTTTATATAATTAACCAATAGATAAATGCTAATCCCCCATAAAATAATGTTTAAAATTATCAAAGCCCAAATTAAAGCAGTTTTAAGCTGCTTTTTATGTTCTAGGAACCACTTCGCTCTTTCTAATTGTTTAAGGGTAAAATTTTCTGGCATATGAATAATGATACTAAGAAGTTTCAATTTGACAAGAGAGTTTATTTCAGTTAAAATATAGATATGTTCTCCCATCTTCATGTTCACAGTCATTATTCTTTGCTCGACGGGCTGGCAAAAATTGATGAGTTAATTGCCGCGGCAAAGAAAAATAAAATGAGCGCCTTAGGACTCTCTGATCATGGGACACTTTATGGAGCTATCGAATTTTATAAAAAAGCCCGCGAAGCAGGAGTTAAACCTATCATTGGCTCCGAGGTTTATCTCGCCCCCCACAGCCGTTTTGATAAAAAAATAAAAATAGACACAGGCGCTTATCATTTAGTCCTTTTGGCAAAGAATGACCTTGGGTATAAAAATCTTATTAAACTCGTCACCCTCGCTCACCTCGAGGGTTTTTATTATAAGCCAAGAATTGATTTTGAATTATTGAAAAAATATCATGAAGGATTGATCGCCTTGACTGCTTGTTGTCAAGGAGAAATTCCCCAACTTATTATCAAAAACCAATTTGAAAAAGCAGAAAAGAAAATTTTAGAATATCAGGAAATTTTTAACGACGATTTTTATCTTGAAGTCCAACATCATCCTGGCTTTGCCCTGCAGGAAAAAGTAAATCAATTTTTTTATGAAATCGCAAAAAAACATCACCTCAAGATTGTCGCTACCAATGATGTCCATTATATAAAAAAAGAGGACGCTGAAGTTCAAGATGTTCTTCTTTGTCTACAAACAAAAAAGAAAAAAAATGATAAAGACCGGTTATCAATGCTGAGTGATGATTTTTCTTTTCGTTCCCAGGAAGAAATGATGACCGCTTTCGCAAAACATCCTGAGGCAATTGAATCTACCAAAGAAATCGCTGCCAAATGTAATCTGGAAATAAAATTAGGAGAGTATAAATTGCCTCTCTATCCCTTGCCAGCTGGAAAAACAGCAGAAGAGTATCTCGAGGCATTGTGTGAAGAACGAATTTCTTTACGTTATCCCCAAAAAACCAAAGAAATTTCCGATCGTTTGCAATACGAGCTTGAAGTTATTAAAAAAACTGGTTTTGCCCCTTACTTTTTGATCGTTCAGGATTTCGTTAACTGGGCAAAGAAAAATAAAATAGTCGTCGGTCCAGGCAGAGGCAGTGTACCTAGCTCAATTGTTTCCTATGTTTTAGGCATTACCGACATTGACCCCTTAAAATATAATCTAATTTTTGAACGATTCTTAAATCCAGATCGTATCTCTATGCCTGATATTGATCTTGATTTTGCCGATGTCAGACGCGATGAAGTTTTGACCTATATTACGGAAAAATATGGCAAAGACCATGTCTCGCAAATTATCACCTTCGGTACGATGGCTGCTCGCGCCGCTATTAGAGACGTTGGTCGGGTTCTAGATTATCCTTACAATTTCTGTGATAAACTAGCAAAATTAGTGCCAATGGGCCTTTCTCTCGCCGAAGCCCTGGAAGTACCTGACCTAAAACGCGCTTATGAAACTAATAAGGACGTAAAAAAAATTATTGATATTGCCAAGAGGCTTGAGGGAGTAGCTCGCCATGCCTCGCGTCACGCCTGCGGCCTCATTATTACTCCTACTCCTTTAGTTGACTATCTGCCGCTCCAATATGATGTTTCTGGTCAAGAAAAATCTATTATTTCACAATATGAGATGCATTCAATTGAGGACCTCGGCCTTTTAAAAATTGACCTGCTGGGTTTAAAAAATCTAACTTTAATTGAAACGGCTCTGAACATAATCAAACATATAAAAGGAAAAGAAATTAAAATTGAAGAGCTCCCTCTTGATGATAAAAAAACCTTCTCTCTTTTCCAAAAGGCAGAAACAACCGGTGTCTTCCAAATGGAAAGCGATGGCTTTAAGCGTTATCTGAAACAGCTTAAACCAACAAACATTGATGATTTAATCACCATAGTTGCCCTTTACCGACCTGGTCCAATGGAATTGATTCCTGAATATATTGCGGGTAAGCATGAGAAGAAAAAAATAATTTATCTCCATCCAAAATTAAAACCTATTTTAGAAAAAACTTATGGGGTATGCGTCTATCAGGAGCAACTACTCCAAATTGCGAGAGACCTAGCTGGTTTTTCTTTGGCTGAAGCAGATATCTTGCGAAAAGCAGTGGGTAAAAAAATCGCCAAACTATTAAAAGAACAGAAAGATAAATTCATTGAAGGATGTATAAAAAACAAAATTTCTAAAGAAACAGCGGAGGAAATTTTTTCTTTCATTGAACCATTCGCTGGCTATGGCTTCAACAAAAGCCACGCTACTTGCTACGCCGCTATCGCCTACCAAACCGCTTATCTTAAAGCTAATTATCCGGCTGCTTTTATGGCTGCCCTTTTAACCTCTGACCAAAACGACCTAGACCGCATCGCCATTGAAGTAGAAGAAGCAAAAAAAATGGGGCTCTCAGTCTTGCCGCCGGATATTAATGAAAGCTATGAAAATTTTACTGTGGTTGATGATAATAAAATCAGATTTGGTCTTTTAGCGATTAAAAATGTTGGCCAGGGCGTAGTCAAAAATATCCTGCACGAAAGAGAAGAAAATGGAAATTTTACGAATTTAGAGGATTTTCTTTCAAGACTCTCAGAGAAAGAAACAAATAAAAAAACCATGGAAAGCCTTATCAAATCAGGTTCACTCGATAAATTTGGCGAGAGAAAGAATCTTCTAGAAAATTTAGAAAGCTTGATTGGTTTTGCCAAAAAGAAACAAAAAGATAAAGAAAATGGACAAAAAACAATTTTTAGTTTCTTCGCTGGCCATAAAACAAACATTCATTTAAAAAAAGTATCGCCAGCTTCTTCGAGTGAAAAGCTTTTTTGGGAAAAAGAATTGCTTGGTTTATTTGTCTCCTCTCATCCGCTTGAAGAATACGCAGAAATTATTAAAAAATATGCGCAGCCAATCAATGAAATTCAAAATAATCGTGAGATAAAAATTATTGGTTTAATCAGCGAAATAAAAAAGATTTTAACAGGCAATAAAGAAAATATGCTTTTTGTCAAACTAGAAGACCCTTGGGGGAAGATTGAAGCGATCATCTTCCCAAAGATAATGAACGGAAATGAAAACGTTTGGCAAAAAAATAAGATTATTTTTGTCAGTGGTCGGACAACTGATAAAGATGGAGAATTAAAAGTCATTGCCGAGAAAGTAAAACTAGTTTCAAAAGAAGCGCTAAAGAATCTATTGATAAAAAGCGAAAATAAGATATAATGGTTTTGTATAAATTTTGGAGCCGTAAGGCGAACAAAATTTATCTACAAAACCTTTACCCAGCACTTATTTCACTCAAGATGTCTCTCTAAAATAAATAGTTTGTTCTAATTTACCCCTTTATTCTAATGAGATGCCAACAGTAAAATAAGTGCTGGGTGCTCAAAAAAGTAGTAAAAAATTTTTCAACTTCGTCTTAAATTTTTAAATTTTTTGGCATGAAAATCTTCATTTCTCCTCATACGAAAATCGGCTATCTTTTTTTGGTTCTTACTTTGACTCTCTTGGGCGGGCTTATCTTTGTTTCTTTTTTCGCTATCACTCAGGCAGAAATTGTTGTCAAACCAAAACCTTTTAATGTAGAAACTACTTTTAAATTAGAGGTTAATAATCAAAGTTTTAACGAGATGCGAGTGTTTGAGGAAACAGATGAGGCAGAAAAAGAATATTCTCCAGAAACAAAAGTGACTGTTACGGGCTTCGCTGAGGGCGAAGTAAAAATTATTAATAACTCTTCTCAGGCGCAGACTCTTATCGCCACCACTCGCCTTCTCTCAGGGGGAGGCTTAATTTTTCGAATAGTTGAGGGGGTTAATGTCCCGGCTCACGGAGGAATTAAAGTATTAGCAAAAGCTGATAAACAAGGAAAAGAGTATAACCTAGGACCAACGAAATTCACCATCCCTGGACTCTCAGTTTCTTTGCAAAAATTAATTTATGCTGAAACTGATATGCCGATGAAAGCCTCGTCGCGAGAAAGCGGTTTAATCCTGCTATCTGATCTTGAGGCCGCAAAGAAAAACCTGAAAGAGCAGCTCTACAAAAATATTGTAGATGAAATAAAAAAAAAATTACCAGAAAAAAATTTTCAAATTATCACTAAATCAGAAGTTTTATCGGAAACCACAGATACTCAAGTTAATGAAGAAAAAGAAAAGTTTAAAGTAAATATAAAATTAAAAATTACTGCCATATCTTTAGAGCGCGATAAATTACTTAAAATCGCTCAAGACAAACTCAAAGAAAACTTAAAAGAAGAGGAAAGTCTCGCCTCTTTTGATGAGAACAGCTTGAGTTGTTTAATTGATAAAATTGATGTAAATAAAAAAGAAGGAACTGTCACTGTTGCCTTGAGGGGGCAAGCAAAGATTAATGAAAAGTCAAAAATTTTTGACAAAGAAAAGATTAAGAATCTAACGCCAGAGGAAGTCAAGGAATATTTTAAGGCATTTGACGAGATTGAAGAGGTGAAAGTAAACTTTTTCCCGCCTCTCCTCAAAAAAATGCCAAACAGCGCAGAGAAAATAAAATTTAAAGGGCTTTGAATAAATTTTGGAGCCATAAGGCGAACAAAATTTATCTACAAATTCGTCTTAAATTTTTTAAATTTTTTGGCATATGAAAAATGAAAATCCATTGGAATTGATGCGCCACTCTGCCGCTCACTTAATGGCGACGGCTATACTTGAGCTTTATCCTGAAGCGAAATTTGCCATTGGACCAGCGATTGAAAATGGTTTTTATTACGATTTTGATCTCCCCTTTTCCCTGACCGAAGAACATCTCAAAAAAATTGGAAAGAAAATGAATGAACTAAAGAAAAAAAACCTGCGATTTGAGAAAGAGGAATTATCGCCTGATGAAGCGGAAAAACTTTTCAAAAGACTTGACCAACCATACAAACTTGAATTGATTAAAGATTTGCGCGAGGTAGAAAAAAAAGTGACTATTTACCGTTTAGGGAATTTTCTAGATCTCTGTCGAGGGCCGCATCTTAATAGCAGCAAAGAGATTGGCGCCTTCCGACTTACCAAAATCGCTGGCGCTTATTGGCGCGGGGATGAGAAGAATAAAATGCTTCAAAGAATTTATGGCCTATGTTTCGCAACCGAAAAAGATTTAACCGATTATTTAGAGCTTGAAGAACAAGCAAAAAAAAGAGATCACCGCCTTTTAGGCGAGGCGCTGGACTTATTTAGTTTTGATCAAGAAGTCGGGGCTGGTTTGCCCTTATGGCACCCTAAAGGAGCTTTAATTCGGCAAATCATTGAGGATTTTTGGATTAAAGAACATTTTAAAAATGACTATGAATTAATCCGTTCTCCACATATTGGCAATATCAATCTGTGGAAAACTTCAGGCCATACAGAATTCTATAAAGAAAACATGTATTCCCCGATTAAAATTGAGGACGAAGAGTACATGATCAAACCGATGAATTGTCCTTTTCACGTCAAAGTTTACAAATCCAGAATCCGTAGTTATCGCGACCTGCCTTTACGTTGGGCAGAACTAGGCACTGTCTATCGCTATGAAAAATCAGGCGTTCTCCATGGCTTACTAAGAGTGAGGGGTTTTACCCAAGATGACGCTCATATTTTTTGCGCGCCTGAGGATTTAAATAAAGAAATTGAAGCAATTTTGCGCTTTTGTTTAAAGATACTAAAGACATTCGGTTTCAAAAATTTTGAAATTTATCTCTCTACCAGACCGGAAAAATATGTGGGCGCAGAAAAAAATTGGGAAAAGGCCACTAACGCTTTAAAGATGTCTTTAGAAAAATTGAAAATAAAATATCAAATTGATCCAGGGGCTGGTGTTTTCTACGGACCAAAAATTGATATTAAAATTAAAGATTCCCTTGGCCGAACCTGGCAGTGCTCAACCATTCAGGTTGATTTTAATTTGCCGGAAAGATTTAACGTTACCTATATTGATAAGAATGGAAAAAAGAAAGAACCGATTATGGTCCACCGCGCTCTTTTGGGATCGCTAGAAAGGTTCTTTGCTGTTTTGCTTGAGCATTATGCAGGAGCCTTTCCTCTTTGGCTCTCGCCTATCCAAGTTTATCTAGCGCCAGTTGGGAAAAAACATTATCAAGCTGTTAAGAAATTGGCTAAAGAATTGTCCGCCTGCGGCGGATCCCCCGTAGGGGGAGAGAATGTTGGCTTGAGAGTTTGGAATGATGAGTTAAGGGAAACAATTTCTTATAAAGTCAGAAAGGCGGAAAAACAAAAAATCCCTTACATTTTAATTATCGGCGACCAGGAAATGAAAGGGAAAAATTTAAATGTAAGAATACGAAGTAAAAAAGGAGTAAAAAAGATGACCAGAAAACAATTTATTGAAAGAGTTTTAAAAGAAATAGAAAATAAAAAATAAACTTATTTTAAAGACACAATAATCTCTGCTGGGTAATGAAATACTTTATCCAAACCTTTGGTTGCCAAATGAACAAATCCGATAGTGAGCGGATCGCTTTTGTTTTAGAACAAATTGGCGGACAAAAAGCTCAAGACGCAGAACAAGCTGATTTAGTCGTGATTAATGTCTGCTCAGTCAGACAATCAGCGGTTCATCGAGTTTATTCCTTAATAAAAAAATTAAAAGAACAAAAGAAAAAAATAGTTTTGACTGGCTGTCTTTTGCCTTCCGATCGAAAAAAACTTCAAGATAAGGTTAATTTAATTTTTAACATTAAAGAGATTTTTCAATTGCCGAAGAAATTAAAAAAAATTGGCATAGCAATTGGCCAGTCGAAAATTTCGGTATCTTCTTTGCGCAAAAATTACCTGGAAATTAAACCTCTTTATTCTTCTTTTTTTTCTGCCTATGTGCCGATTATGACTGGTTGCAATAATTTCTGCGCTTATTGCGTGGTGCCCTATGTCCGTGGCCGAGAGGTTTCCCGTTCACCTCTTCTGGTTCTTAAAGAAACAAAAAAACTCTTAGCTAAGGGATGTAAAAGAATAATTCTCCTGGGGCAAAACGTCAATTCATATCAAGGAGAGATCGGAGAAAAAACAATTGATTTTTCGCAGCTTCTCAAGATGATTGTTTCCTTGCCGGGAAAATTTTGGTTAAGTTTTATCACTTCTCATCCTAAAGATTTATCTGATAAATTGATAAAAACTGTTTTTTCTTCTGATAAAATATGTAAATATTTTCATTTGCCCATTCAATCAGGATCAGACAGAATTCTTAAAAAGATGAACCGGGGCTACAAAGTAGAACAATATAAAAAAATTATTGAAAAAATTAAAAAGGAAGCGAGCAAGAAAAAAATAGATGTCGCTATTTCCACAGATATTATCGTTGGTTTTCCGTCTGAAACAAATTCGGACTTTGAAAAATCAGCCTCTTTAATGGAAAAAATAAAGTTTGACATGGCCTATATTGCCCAATATTCTTCAAGGCCACTTACTTTCGCTTCTTCATTCAAGGATAATGTTGATTCTTCAAAAAAAGAAAAAAGGCAGGAAAAACTTTTTAAAATTTTATTTAAGACGGCTTTAAATAATAATAAAAAATACCTCAACAAAGAGGCAAGGGTTTTAATCACTGGTTTTGATAAAAAGGGGTTTATTCACGGCGAAACAAGCCTTTTTAAAAATGTCAGGATACTCAACAATGATAATCTGACGAGGGTTGGAGAATTTGTCAAAGTAAAAATCGTAAAAGCTACACCTTGGGGCCTAACTGGTAGAATTCTCTATTTTTCGGAGACGTAGAATCCCTCTATACATAACAATAAAAATCGCTACAAGGAGGATGGCTAAAAATAGATAAACATTGGTTAGATTAAGTCTGGATAGTGTGTTATAAAAACCGTGGAACAAGAAGGCGAGAAAAAAACCCTGAAAAATTAACAATGGACTTCCGCCAAATCTAAATTTAGCTAAAGCAAAATAGTAGCCAATAATGCCGCCGGCGATGAAGTGCATCAAGGTGGCGGTAAAGCCACGCAAAAAAATAATTTGTTTTGCTAGCTCAATATCTTTAATCGCTAAGGCATAAAACAAATTCTCCGTAAAAGCAAAGCCCAAACCCAAAATTAATCCATAGATCATGCCGTCTAAGGGCTCTTCAAACGAACGAAGGCCATAAATATTAAGTCGAAAGCAGATCAGTTTTCCAAATTCCTCAATTAAAGCGTCAACAAAAAATGATAAGACGAAAATCATTAAGATCGTCGGCATAAAAAAAAATTCTTTCACAAATTCAGTCAAAGGAACATTAATAAAAACCAAAAATCCAGCCACTAAGCCGCCTAAAAGGAAGGTTCTGATTATTTGACGATTCGGCTCTGGTCTTTTTCTATCCCACCATAAACAAAATAAAAACCAAATAAGGGTTGGAGAGACAAGATAAAGAATAAGTTCTAAAACTGAATCATTATGAAACCACATAAAAAATTAATAGTTATTTTAGGACCAACTGCCTCGGGGAAAAGCGATCTCAGCCTAAATTTGGCGAAAAAATTCAACGGGGAAATTGTCTCTGCTGATTCACAGCAGATTTATCAAGAAATGGATATTGGCACAGCCAAACCAAAAAATACTAATATTCCGTATCATTTAATTGACGTTATTAAACCAAACGAACAGTTTACAGTCGCACTTTTTAAAAGAAAAGCCATCAAAATTATCAAAAATATCCAAAAAAGAGGAAAATTACCTTTTTTAGTTGGCGGCACTGGTCTTTATATCAGTTCTATCGTTGACAATCTTAAGATTCCAAGGGTTGAACCGAATTATAAATTAAGAATGAAACTTGAAAAACTGCCGAAAGATGTTCTTTGGCAAAAACTTCTTAAGTTAGATAAAAATGCAGCAAAAATTGTGGATAAAAATAATCCTCGCCGAATTATTAGAGCAATAGAGATCTGTCAGGCAACTAAAAAGTCTTTAAGCGAAGTGCGAAAAACGGGAAAACCTTTCTTTGAAATTTTACAAATCGGCCTTAGTCTATCGCGCCCCCAACTTTATCAACGAATAAACAAAAGGGTTGGCAAGATGCTGGAGGATGGTCTACTTTCAGAAGCTAAACATCTTTATCAAAAATATGGCGATGAAGCGCCAGGCCTTGAGGCAATCGGCTACAAAGAAATGATTTCTTATCTTAAAGGAGAAATTACTTTTGATGAGTCTCACGAGCTGATTAAAAGAAATACGCGGCACTACGGGAAGCGACAAATCCAATGGTTTAAAAGAGATAAAAAAATTTTTTGGATAAGAAATCGAGAGGAGGCAGAAGCTCTTATAAAAAATTTCTTAAAATTTCCTGAACCAGTTTAGGATCTGCCCTACCTTTTGTCTCTTTCATCACCTGTCCAACTAAAAACTGCAAGGCATTTTCTTTCCCTTTCTTAAAATCCTCAACTACCTTCTTATTTTCTAAAATTATCTTTCCGGCAATTGTTTTTATCTCTTCCACGTCACCGATAATCTCTAATTTATTTTCTTTTATTATATCACTCGGCTTCTTGCCGGTTTTTTTCATTTCTTCTAAAACTTTTTGGCCTGAAGCGCTTGAAATTTTATTCTGAGAAATTAAAATAATAAATTCAGCAAAATTTTCAGGCTTAACAAGCTCTGGCCACAAACGGTTAATTGTCCAGCTAGTCGCAAGTTTAACAAACTTTCTTCTATCTTCTTCTGACTCAGTTTTTATTTCTGAAATGATTTTTTCTATAAAATCCGCTAAAGCAAGGTCGCTTGTCAAAATTTTTGCCTCTTCTTCTAATAAATCATACGTCTTAATAAAACGATCTTTTTTGGCCAAAGGCAATTCTTTAATTGAATTTTTGATTTCTTCAAGGGGAAAAGGCAGACTCTTCATCTCAAAAATGGGTAAATCTGGCTCTGGGAAATAACGATAATCATGACTTTCTTCTTTTTCTCTTTGTAAGACGGTGATTTTTTTCTTTTCATCAAAACCACGCGTAGAATTTGTTTTAGGCGGTCTCCCCTCTTCATGAAGCAAGGTCTGTCTTTTTATCTCATAGTTGAGAGCATCTTCAACTGCTTTAAAAGAATTCAAATTTTTGATCTCTGTTTTAGCAGAAAAATTTTTTTCTCCTTTTGGTCTTAAAGAAATATTGGCATCGCAACGCATCTCGCCTTTTTGCATCTCTGCCTCAGAAACATTAAGATACTGAACAACAAGATGCAATATTTCAAGAAAAGCTTTTGCTTCCTCGGGTGAGGTTAAATCTGGTCTAGTGACTAACTCAATCAAAGGAATGCCAGCTCGGTTAAAATCAACAAAACTTTCTCCTTTCTCACCATGCAGCAACTTAGCTGCATCCTCTTCCAAATGAATTCTTTCCAAATCTATTTTTTTTCTTTTACCATCATTTTCAATTTCTAAAAAACCTCCTTTAAGCAGAGGTAAGAAAAATTGGCTAATCTGATAACCTTTCGGCAAGTCGGGATAAAAATAATTTTTTCTGTCAAAACGAGAGATTTCTCCTATTTCGCTATTCAAAGCTAAGCCGAGAAGTAGAGTTTTCTTGATTGCTTCTTCATTAAGAACCGGCAACACGCCAGGGTGGCCTAAACAAATTGGACAGATGTTCGTATTAGCCGAAACATCGCTTTTAACAGGACAAGAACAAAAAAGTTTTGTCTTGGTGCGTAATTCTATATGGACTTCTAAACCAATTATAGTTTCTAATTTCATAAAAACAGTTTATTAAAATTTTCCCTGTCTCAGGAAGGCTGCGAGCGAAGCGAGCGCGAGTTGTCCAAGACGGGGGTCGGGGAAAATTTAGATCCATGGGTAAATTCTTTTTACCGCTCTTTTCACCTCGTTTGGCTTAATAATCCCTGCCTCGCAAACAATGCCTTTGATATATTGAGCGGGAATAAAATCAAAAGCAAAATTAATTATTTTTAATTTTTTCGGCGCTTTTTGCCAAATTTCTTTAGCCGGACGTTCTTCAATCTTTATCCAAGATTTTGGACAAAACTTTAATAAAGTGGTGACAATATAAAGAGGATTTTTTTCATAATGAGCGGCAAGCCCTATGCCGAAGCTACCAACTTTATTAATCACACCGCCCTGCTTCAGAATTGCGTCAGCACCTAAAAGAATCTTATTCATCATTAAATCTTTTCCGGAATGATGAGAAATCAAAAAAGCGCTTGAGGAATCAGTTGTCATAAAGACCTTAATTCCGGCTTTTAATAAACTCCTTGCCGTAATATGCCCTTGAAAAAGCGGCCTTGTTTCTGTATTAAAAACCTGAAATTTCTTTCCAATTTTTTTTGCTTGAATTAAAGCTTGTTCAACCAAAAAAGAATGACAGTGAGTAAAAACATTATCTTGCGATTTAATAATTCTTTGCGCTCTTTGGATAATTAAATCTGCCGCATCTTCTGTCAAAATCAAAAAATCATTAACTGCTTTTTTTAAATAGTTTTTTGCCTGATCAACATTTTTGGGCTTTCCGCTTTTGATCTCTTTAAAAAGAAATTTGACCGCGTTTTGCGCCATTGGCTCGGTCGGCCGAACAAAAAGAAGAAATGAAGCTGTCTCGCTTAATTTATTTTGCCAGGCCTTTAAATCACGAGATTGGATTCTCGTTCCATAATCTCTCAAAGCCGAAATCACCGCTCTTGCCACAGCAGTCGCCCCCTGAATCTTTAAGGATTTAATTCTAAAAGCTGTCTCTTTTATTTTTAAATCCATATTATCATCAATAATACCAAATCTCTTGAAAAAAACAAGAAAAAGGCTATAATAAAAGAATATGACGGATAAAAAAACAAGGAAAAAAGAAAAAGAAACTAGCATTCAACAAATAGTTAATCATTATTTTAACACTAAAGGACTGACGCTTGATGAAATTAAAAAGAGCGCCAAAAAGAAAAAGATTATTTATTCCCGCTTTACAAGACCAGCTAAACAGCTCCTTTCGCTGGCTGGTTCAGTTAAAAAAGCAAAAGAGGCCATTGATAGAGTGGCTAGTTGGGCTATTTCTCGAAATCTTGATTATGCTATTGAAACGGTTTTTAAGAAATGGCTTGAACTCGATCGCTTAAAACCAAAGGAGATCGTGAAAAAACCTTTTTATCATGGAAGCCCTATGGTTTGGAGTGAGACAAAAAAGAAATGGTTTGTTATCAGCGAAGATGGCGAATGGCTAGAATTCAACGACAGCGAGAAAGAAATTGAATGGAAGATAACCACTCACTAATCATACAAATTTAATCTCTAATGACTACAAATAATAAATTAATATACCCAGAATTAAGCTATAAAATAGTTGGTATTTTATTTGATGTTTATAATGAATTAGGTGGCGGTTATCAAGAAAAATATTACCAACGAGCTATTGCCAAAAGATTCAAAAAAGTGAATATTCAATTTCAAGAACAGATTAACGTCCCTTTAAAATTTGATAATGAAAAAATTGGTCAATATTTTTTAGATTTTTTAGTTGACAACAAAATAATTTTAGAAATTAAGGTGGCTCCAAGATTTTATATTAGAGATGTTCGTCAAATTTTAGCTTATTTAAAAGCAACCAACCTACAACTTGGTATTTTAGCCAGTTTCACCCGCAATGGACTAATTTTTAAACGTATAATCAACATTCGTAATCCGTAATAATTCGTGATAATATTCGTATGATTAGTAACCTAAACATTATTTTTTGGGGAACACCAGAATTTTCTGCTATTATTCTTGAAAAACTTCTTCAAACCGGTTTTTGCCCCTCTCTAATTATCACCGCACCCGATAAGCCAAAAGGGAGAGACCATATTCTTCTTGCTTCACCAGTTAAAAACATCGCTCTCCAACATAAAATACCATATCTCCAGCCAGAAAAGATCAAAGAAAATAAAAAATTAGAGAATGAGATTGCGGCTTTTGGGCCGGATTTATTTATTGTCGCTGCTTATGGTTTGATTATCCCCTCTCAACTTCTTGATCTGACCAAACATGGAGCAATTAATGTCCACCCTTCTTTATTACCAAAATATCGCGGTCCCTCCCCTATTCAAACAGCCCTTTTAAATGGCGACGAGTTGACTAGTGTAACCCTTATTTTAATGACAGAAAAAATGGACGCGGGCCCAATCATCGCCAACCAAAAGTTTGAGATTTCCGCCTACGGCGGATCCACCGAAGGTGGAAAAAATCAAAATTATTTAGAATTATCAGATGAATTAGCTAATCTAGGCGCAGATTTATTAATCAAAAACTTGCCTCTTTGGCTTGCAGGAAAGACTGAACCAGTTCTTCAAGATGAAACAAAAGCTACTTACACCAAAATTATTAAAAAGGAAGACGGTTTAATTGATTTTAATAAAACAGCCGAAGAAATAGAAAGGCAAACCCGCGCTTTTTATCCTTGGCCAGGCTGTTTTTTCAAAATGCCTCATAAAAATAAAGGAGATAAAATCCTAAAAATTTTGGAGGCGGAAGTTCTCTCCACTGGTCAAAACAAAAAAACCGGCTTAATCTCGGAGAGAGAAAAAGAGCCGGTTATTTCCTGCTTGAAAGACTCTCTTATTCTGAAAAAAGTTCAGTTAGAAGGGAAAAAAGTCACTGGAGGGAAAGATTTTTTAAATGGCTATAGAGAATTAATCGGCCAGGTAGTAAAGGGTTAGTCTTTTAATAATTGCTCCCTCCTTCTTTGTCGATGGAAACTTAAAGCAAATCGATGGGCTTCGTTTCTGACCTGACAAAAAAGTTTAAAATTATTTTTAACTAATTCTTCTAATTCTTTTTTGTTTTCTTTTTGTCCAAAAACAAATTGATTTTTCTTTCTTTTCTCTCCTTTAGCGATGCCCAAAACGGGTATCTTTACTTTTTCTCTTTTTAAGACATCCATAGCAGCGTTAACCTGGCCTCTCCCGCCATCAATAATGATTAACTCTGGCAGAGGCCAGCCGTCTCTGCCTTCTAAGTGTTTCATCCTCCTTTCTATAATTTCCCTTAACATAGCGCAATCGTTGATTCCTCTAACTCTTTTAATTTTGAATTTCCGATATTTTTTTTTAAATGG
>MNZE01000007.1 GCA_001873465.1 Parcubacteria group bacterium CG2_30_36_38
ATCTAAATTCTTGATAAGAAGTCCCCTGAGGAATTTCTAACCAGACCTCCCCTTCCAAGATTTTTATTTTAACTTTTCCTCCTAAGGCGGCCTGGGAGATGGAGATTTCTTCTTGAGAATAAATGTCGTCCCCCTTACGGGTGAAATATTTATGGGGTTTTACCCTAACGTGCAGATACAAATCTCCCTTGCCTTTCCCTCTTTTTCTCACATGCCCCTGACCAATGATTCTCAAAGTCCCGCCATCATCAATACCAGCCGGAATTTTAACTCTAATCGTTTCTCTTTTTTTAATTTTTCCTTCACCTTCGCAATTTTTACATCTTTTCTCAAAAATTCTTCCTTCGCCCTGGCACTTAGGACAAGTAGTTGTCGTTCTAAAACTGCCGAAAAAGGTTTGGCTGATTTTAAAAACTACGCCCTTTCCTTTACAAATATCGCAAGTCAATAAAGAGGAGCCTGGTTCTCTCCCGTTTCCCTGACAATCAGAACAAACAATAAAACGCTCAATTTCTATTTCTGCCTCTTTCCCGAAAACAGCCTCTTGAAAATCAATAGATATTTCCTTCTCTATATCAATTTTTTCTCTTTTTGTTCTAGGAGATGATGAAGAAAAACCAAAAAAATCTTCAAAAATGCTGCCAAGATCGCCGAAGCCAAACTCCTCTCTCTGTGTTTCTGTTTCTTGCCGCTCCCTCATCGCTTCCATAAAACTAGCCCAATCACGAAAATTCTCAAATCCGCTGAATCCTCCTTGAGCCTGCGCTTTTTCAAAGGTCTGGCCGAATTGATCATATTGAGCTCTCTTTTCTTCATCAGAAAGAATCTGGTAGGCTTCATTAATTTTTTTAAACTTTTCCGCCTCCCCGCCCGATTTATCCGGGTGATGCTTCTGCGCTAATCGCCAATAGGCCTTTTTAATCTCATCTTTTGAGGCATCTTTTTTAACTCCCAAAATTTCATAATAATCTTCTGACATGTAGATATTATATCTATTTTTGAAGAAATGTAAATCCTCACAGACAAACCTCAGGTTAAATTATACAAAATAAAAAAACGGGGGTGCCAGGATTCGAACCTGGAACGGAAATTTTGGAGATTCCCATGATACCCTTTCACCACGCCCCCAATTGTTCTGAAAAAACTTTTGATAACATCCGAAGTTCTCTTGCTATTTTAATATTATAATAATAAATTGCTACACAACCAGGATAGCCTTCTCTAATTCTTTTCTTCGTATGCTGTTTATAAAAAACTTTAAAAAATTGTTTTTTGGGAATTTTAGTTAAACTCGACCAAAAATTTTTTTGTTTCTCTTCATCATGATATTCATGAACATGCAGCAGAATACAGAATTTCTTTTCATCAACCTGAAATACTTTTCGAAAAAGACCTATAAAAGTTTTGATAAGAGCTGGATCAGAATTAATAAATCTTACTGCCTCTTTATCATTTTTACCACCTTCGCACCAATAAAGCAAGGCACAATATATCTTTAAATGATTGGGATCTTTTTTTAATTTTATTTATTGTTTTTAAGGCTAAAACTTTAAATTGCTTTTTTGATTCAGCGCGTTTTTTCTGCCAAGATAAACTGCTTTTATAATATTTCAAAAGCTTTCTTTCCTTTAATCTTTGTTCAGCCTCTCTATTTAACTTTATAGATCTCACCCAAAGCGAAGAAGTACTTTCAGCAATATGTAATTTATCAGCGATTTCTTTTACTGAATAACCTTTAATTCTTAAATCAAAGGATTTTTCTTTAATTTCTGTGGGTAATCTAGACATAAATCAAACTAATAGTAATGATTATATCGCCTCTGTCTTACATTATCGAAGCATGCTATCAATATGCAAATTTATTATTTAGTTTCTTTGTGCAGAGTATGCTTCAAACAAAATGGACAATATTTTTTAAATTCGAGTTTTCTTTTAATTGTCTTTTTGTTTTTTTGCGTAAAATAGTTGATCCTCTTGCACTCAGAACATTTTAATTTTATCAGATTTTCTTGGCTCATAAATTTAATTTTTATATCAATATATAATTTTCTGATTAAGCCGGCAGAGGGACTTGAACCCCCGACTTACAGTTTACAAAACTGTTGCTCTACCACTGAGCTATGCCGGCGAAACGAATTGTTCGTCCTCTCTTTCTCTTAATTCTGACAAAGAAACATTACGATTAAGTTTTTGCCAATTAGGCAATTCTTCTAAATTATTGATGCCCAAATGACGAATAAAATCCAAGCTTACCTGATATAAAAATTTTCCCTCTTCTTCTTTTTCAACAATTAATCCCTTAATGAGGAGATGGCGTAGAATAATCGCGCAATTTATCCCTCTTAATTCCGAGAGCTCTTCCGCGCTAATCGGACCGCGATAAGCGATAATAGAAAGGGTCTCAAGACCAGCTGGAGTTAATTCTTTCTCAATTTCCACTTTTAAAAAATCTTTTACCACCCCTGCGTTTTCCGGACCAGTAATCATCTCTATTTCATCGCCATTATCAATAATCCTGATGCCGCTAGAAGCAATATTGTATTGTGAAATCAAATTTTTGATTTCCTCGTTAATTTCTTCTTTGTTCACTTTGAAAAAATTAACCAGCTCTTTTTTCCTCAAAGGCCGATTCGAGATAAATAACAGGCTTTCTATCTCTGATTTTAAATTTTTTCTACTCGACATATTTTTGAAGGATAATTTGACCGAATAATTTATCTTGTCTGACTAAAACTTTTCTTTCTTTTAGGAGATCAAGCACTGCCAAAAAAATAAACACTCTCTCGGTTCTTCCTTTTGAAACAAAAATAGCATTTAAATTAATTTCTGGGTGTTCATTCAATAAATTAATCAATTCAGCAATTTTTTCTTTTAAAGATATATTCCTTTTCCTTAAAATTATCTTTTCCTCCGGTATGGGCAAACGAACTAGGAAGTTTTTGAAGGCCCTCTCTAAACTCTTTGAATCAATTTTAATTTTATAGGATGACCTAAGAAGATGATAATGAATTTTTTCTCTGACAAATCCAAATTTGGAATCTGAAAAAATTTTCCAAATTTCTTTTGAAATTAACCAGTAATGGCGATAAATTTTAAGGCGATCGACAAGATCATCTTTTTCTACTTCCGCCTGAGGAACTAGAAGATAAGATTTTAAAAGAAGCAGCCTAACCATCACCTCTAAAAAGTCTATCAATTCGTGAGGGTCTATTTCATTTTGCTTTTCTAAATAACCAAGAAATTCGCCAGTGATATTGGCCAAAGAAATTTCTGTAATATCAAGTTGTTCTTTTTCAATGAGTTTTAAAAGTAAATCAAGCGGTCCTTCAAACTTTGAAATTTTTATCTGATACATATTATTTTTTCTCGGAGGTAAATTGACCTTCCTCTGGTTTTTCCATCTTGATTAGATCGCTGAGCTTGATCTTTAATGACTCCGCGTAACTACCGGCCCGAACAATAACTTTTTTGATTTTTTTTAAACTTTTGTCCAGATAGACGTCTAGTTTGTATAAAGAACCGAATGGCGGAACAGTCCCCGGTTTAATTTTAACTATTTTTTTCATTAAATTTTCTGTAATTAAACCAATCTTCTTCACTTTAAGAATTTTTTTTAATTTCGAAAAATCAATCTGTCTTGAGGCAGGCAAAACTAACAAAAAATAACCTTTGTCAGTCTTAATGATTAAAGTCTTAGCTATCTCATTTAACTTTGTTCTCAAAGTGGCGGATAGATCTTGAGCTGTATAAACTATCTTGTGTTTAACTATTTCGTATTTTACCTTATTTTTTTCAAGATAACTGAGAATTTTTTTGGGGATCATAGATTTAAAATTAAAAATTAAAAATTGAATAAATGGGCTCAGCAGGAATCGAACCTACTACCTCGTCGATGTCAACGACGCGTTCTACCAGTGAACTATGAGCCCGTATTTTTTTCTATTACTTTTTGACAAAATAGATTTCCGAGATATATTAATTTTCTTTGAATGGCTACGTTACTACATCTTATATTACACACCCCTTTATAATAAGGATAAGTTTTGGTTCCTCTTGTTCTTTTATCTACGCTAACTTGTCTAAAATTATCAAGAGGTAGTTTAAGGGCGTTAGACCAAAACTTTTTTATCTTTCCAGGATTTTGGTCGGCCCTTAAATATAATTCACATCTTATCTTTTTGGTATCTATTTTATAAACTTTTCTAATTATTGTTAAAAAAAATCTCAAAATTAATAGATTAGAATTGCCAAGGGCGGTTTCTTTACTCTTTTTTGTTCCCTCGCCCAAGTAAAGCAGCGCCAATGCTACTTCAAGAACGTTTTGATTAGTGGTATCAATGTTTTCTAATACTTTTATAGCCGCATTTTCTGCTTCTTGAAGCCTCTTTTCCTTCTGTGCCTTCTGCCAAAGAACTGCTTTTTTGCGCGCTTTAATCAGGCCTTTTTTCCAATTCGTTAATAGCTTCTTCTTTTGCTCTGCCGTCAATTCGATATCTTTAAACCAACCACTAAGAGTTGAACGGGGAATTCTTAAACGACGTTCAATCCTACCTATAGAAAGCCCTCGCTTCCGCAGAGTAAGAGCAGTTTCTTTTAATTCGTACCACCTTGATCTCATGTATATATAATACAACAATAGTGCCGATAGTCAAAGAAAATTATCAACTTTAAACGATGAAATGAATCAGAATTTGTCGACTTATATCTTTGGGGTTCTTATCTATCAACGCGCTAAACTAACTTTGCTAAGTGCCCTTTTTATCTTATTTTACAAATTTTGCAAAAATTGTCAATAAAAAAAGGCTATTTAAAATAGCTCTTTTATCTATTAATTTTTGGAATCAGGGCGTTGATCTCCGCTTCGCTCATGGTGGGCGGCGAAGGAATCGAACCTTCTACTTCCTCCTTATCAGAGAGGCGTTCTACCGGTGAACTAGCCGCCCATCCCTTTTTTATCTTCTTACCAAGGAGTTGAACCTGTCTTTATTCAAGCTGTATCTTAGCCCATCTTCATAAGTGATTTCTCCAGCGGAAACTAAATCTGACAAATGCCGATCTAGAAAAACAGCATTATCAGTCCCCATCTCTAAAATGTTTTTAAGTTGGCTGATTTTATTTTCGGCAATCAGGCCCTTCACTGTTGCGCTCCCTGGTAAAATTTCAAGAGCTCTGACCCGGCCAGCGCCGCCACTTTTTGGAACGAGTCGCGTCGCGATAACTCCTCCTAAATTATCGGCGAGTAAATAACGAATCGAATCTTTCTTGTCTGATGGAAAAAAATTAATAATTCGATTGATTGTTTTAATGCTTGACTCAGCGTTGAAGATAGTAAAAACCAATATTCCGGCTTCAGCCAAACTTAAAAGCTCTTCTAAAATTTCCGGCTCAAGACAAGAAGAAATGTAAGCCACGTCAACGTTTCTTCTTTTTATATGCGAAATGCCTTCTTTGAAAGAAAAAACGTCTTTGCCCACTTCTCGCTGTTCAATCACACTCTTATCGCTTTTTAATTTATATCTTATCGGCTCTTCAACGGTAGCAATAAACCTCGTCTGATTTTTATTGATGTAATCAAGCAAAGAAGCAGCTAGAGTAGACCGGCCAGCATCACGCGGCCCAGCAATAAATACAACGCCTTGCGAAAGATAGGTAAAATTTTTGACGACTGAAGGCAAGTCTATTTTTTCTAAATCCTCAAGCTGCCGGCTAAGCAGTTTTAGAGAAATACTCAATTGACCTTCCTCAAAAGTAAAACGAACTTCAACACCCCCGATCTTGCCAATTTCTTTCACTTTTACAAACTGCCTTTTCCCCTCGAGCTCTTTTTTCTCCTCGGGGGAAAGTAAAAAATCGGCTATTTCCTCAATCAAAGAGATGCTTAAAACTTCTTCGTTAACTAAAAAGACAATTTGGCCATAAAGTCTTAGGCTAGGCACCCGCGCTGGAAATAGATAAACTTCTGTCGCTCCCCCCTCAGCCGCTCTTTCGCAAATTCTGTTTAAAACTATATCAGAACGAGTAGACATACAAGAAATAAAAAAAAATAAAAGATAAAAATTTATTCTCTAGCGGCTCTCAATACTTCTTCTAAGGTTGTAATTCCCTTAAGTGCTTTTAAATAGCCATTTTCTAACATAGTCATCATCTTCTGCCTTTTGGTTTCTTGTTCCATGTCGTCCCTCTGACGACCGCCAGTCACGATATTTTGCATTTGCGGAGTTATCTCTAATATTTCATAAATCGATACCCGACCTTTATATCCCTCGTGCAGACAATAAGGGCAACCGGTCCCTCGATAAAATTTTAATCTACCAGTTTTTTCATCTGTGTATTCATCTAAATTTATATTTAAATAGGGTTTGCCAAGCACTTCACGCGCTTCTTTCTCCGCTTCTTCGGGAAGAAAAATTTGTTGTCGACAGCGTTCGCAAACTCTTCTCACTAATCTTTGGGCAATTACCAAATTTAGACAGGAAGCGATTAAAAATGGCTCTGCTTTCATATCAATCAAGCGCGGAATAGCGCCTAAGGCATTGTTAGTGTGTAAAGTGGAGAGGACTAAGTGACCAGTCAGGGCCGCATGAATAGCTAACTCCACTGTTTCATTATCACGAATCTCACCGACCATGATGATATCAGGATCTTGTCTGACGAAAGAACGAATACCTGAAGCAAAAGTATAACCAATCTCCGGCCTTACTTGCGATTGATTGACTCCTTCAATACGGTATTCAATTGGGTCCTCGAGAGTCATAATATTTACTTCCACCCGATTCAACATCTTCAAACAAGTATAAAGAGTCGTTGTTTTACCGCAGCCGGTTGGACCAGTCGCTAACATCATGCCATGCGGTTGTTCTAAGTTTCTTTTGATAATCTCAATCCCTTCTTTTTCAAAACCAAGATTTTCTAAAGTAAAGTCCATTTTAGCAGGATCAAGCACTCTTAAAGAAACCTTCTCTGTACCCAAAAGGGGCAAAGTAGAAACTCGCAAATCGATTTCCCGGTCAGAAATAATAGTTCTAATTCTTCCGTCTTGCGGCACTCGCGTTTCATCAAGCCGTAAATTAGACATCACTTTAATTCGAGAAACAATAGCTGAATGAAGATAGCCAGGCAAAATTGCTTTATCATGGAGAATGCCGTCAACTCTAAAACGGACTCTTGTTTTACCCATATATGGTTCTATATGAATGTCAGAAGCATTATTATCAACTGCATATTTTAAGAAAGAAGCAAACAGTCTTGAAACCGGCGCAATTTTTTCTTCTTCTCCAACTCCTCCTAGGGGTGGAGATGGTAAACCGCTAACCGGCGCAAAGCGAGCTTCCGCTGCCCCCATCGCCTCTTCTAGCTCCTCTGTAAAACCAGTGTATTGAGCAAGAACATTTTTTAAAGCAGAAGCCGTGGTCACGCCAAAAAGAGGTTTTAATTTTTTTTGTCTGGCAATAAAATCAACTGCTTCTCTGGCCTTAAAATCAGCCGGATTAATCATGGCCACTTTAAGCGTATTGTCTTTTTTTTCTACGGCTACTAATTTGTAATTTTCCGCAATTTCCTGGGGAATCAATTTTTTAACATCATCCTTGATCGTTTGGCCATACAGGTCGATGTAAGGAACTTTGAAAATCTCTGCCCTAGCCTTAGCAATATCAAGTTCGGGAACAATCCGTCGTTCTTCTAAAATTTCATCAACTAAAAGACCGGTTTTTTTAGCGTCCTCAACCAATTCTTTGGCTCTTTCGGCAGATATTTTCCCTTGTTTTAAAAGATAATCAACGATTGGTGATTTTGTTTCTTTTTCTGCCATATTTAATTTAAATTTTTATTTAGATTTAAATTTTATTTAATTTAAATTTATTATTTTTATTTTATTATTAAGGAGTGAAAGGATTCACTTTTCCTTTAGGCTCTCCCTCTAGAGAAGGGTATGATTTCATTTGTTTAAATCCTGGATCCTCAATAATTTTACTAAAATTAGAAACTGAAGGCACTGTTTGTCCTTGATAATGCGGCTGCACTTTTTTAACCTCTTTAATTTTTAAAGAAGGTAATTTAAAATAAATTATCAAACCAAAAATATTGATAAAAATAATAATCAGAAGAAAAGAAACAGCTATGTAAAAACCTATATTTTTTTCTTCCATAAATTTAAATTTTATTTAAATTTTAAATTTGATTTTTTAAATTAAAATTTTTTATTTTAAATTTGATTTTTTAAATTTAATTATTCTTGATAATAGGTCTTGATAGTGACACTGAAACTCGTCTGATCTTCAGACAAACTCAAATCAGTGATGTCCATAATTTGAATATTATTTTCAACTGATTCTAAAAATCTTTTGAATATCTCGTAATTACCGCCAGCGAGTCCTAAATTAATAGTTGTCACTCCTTTGTCTAAATTAATAGAGAAGCTTTGAATGTTCAAACTATTTTGACTTGTCAAAAGATAAACCTGATTTAAAACGTCAGAGAGATTAGAACCGCTTGCCACTACATAATCTAATTTCTCTAAATCCATTTGGTCAATTTTATCTGTTTCCACTTTCAGGGCTTTTAAATTTTTAAGATAGACTTTTTCCTCTTCCAAAGCTTTTTGATAAGAGCCCAAATCTAGGGTGCCACTCGTTTTTCCTATTTCGAGGCCTGGTTTTATAACATAATTATATTCTGGAACAAATAAAATCAAGGCTATGCCTATGATAATTAACCAATCAAGCCTCACTATTAAGTGATGATACCAATAAGCAGTAAATACTTTGGGTTTAAATTTTGCCATAGATTACTTTCCTAAATAAAACACGTTCGGCCGTAAAATCAATTCTAAACTAAAAGTGACGCCACTCCCTGTCAAAGTAATATTACTTACCTCAAATTTTTGCACAAAATCTTGAGCTTCCTTGAGAACGATAATTTGACGACCAACGGCTGGCAGATTGTCGGCAACAGCATTGAGATGGATTGAACCACTTGTATTGCCAGAAAATCCATTAAAATAAACATCGGGGACAGTGTATTTCTCTAAGAGTTCAAAAAACTTTGTCCAGTAAATATGATTTACTAAAACATTTTGCGCCTTACCAAACTTAGCTTCGATCTTCGCTATTTTTTCTTTTACCCCAACTAAAGGTTCTATCTCTTTTTCAACCTCTTCAATCTCCTTCTGGGCTGTACCCAATTTTTGCAATGAGCCTTTCAGCTGATTATTTATCCACCACCAAGCTCCGGTAAAAATAAAAAGTAGAACCATCAACCAGACAAGAAGGGCGATGATTTTTGTTCTAACCATCCTAGGTAAAATAACAATTTTTCTAGGCGCTAAACTGACTTCCGGCCCAATCCCCGCTTCTTCCCCCATTTTAGGCAAAGTCCACTCTTCTTCTAATTTTCCTGTTATTTTTGAAGGAGCCCCAAAAGGAGGAGCTTCCTTTTTACCTGGCCATGCCTGCTTACCGATAGGCAATCCTTCCTTGGCAGTAAATATTTCCTCTGGTTTTCCGAAAGGAAATGGCACAAATTTTTCTTCGGGTTTACTTTCAAGCGGCTTAGGTGCTAAGAATGGTTTTGGAGGATATTTTGGCGTCTCTCTTGCCCGAGGAAGCTCAGGAGGCCTAAGAGGTTGAACGGACTCAGGGGATTTAGGTATTCCAAAAGACTGTGGTTTAACCATCTCCACCTCTTTTTTTATCACTGGTTGTTTCCCCTTTTCTTTTCTTAATTCTTCTGGCAACAGATTTATA
Source organism: Parcubacteria group bacterium CG2_30_36_38 (assembly GCA_001873465.1). GTDB lineage: Bacteria > Patescibacteriota > Patescibacteriia > UBA2591 > CG2-30-36-38 > CG2-30-36-38. Next base: position 9,744 of record MNZE01000007.1, read on the forward strand.
GCCATATGTCAAAAAATCTAAAAAATTTGAAACTTTAGTTGATAAATTTTTTTCTAATTTTTTGTGCACCCAGCACTCAGCATGCATTATACAGTGTCTTTGTAGATTGGAAGAATTAAATTTTTGTTTAAAAAGCTGGTAGTGCGCGCTGAGTGCTGGGTAAAGGTTTTGTAGATAAATTTTGTTCGCTTTACAGCTCCAAAATTTATACAAAACCATTATATCACTTATTCTAATCCCCTCAAGGCTAAACCAATGGTCACGGCAAAACGAGGCGCAACTTCCTCAAGGGCTGGCTTTAATTCCGCCGGATAAGCAATTCTTGCCCAAGGATCGCCAATAATTACTTTAAGATTGATAACTTTCTCTAAATATTTATCAAAATTTGGCAGATAAGCTGAGCCACCAGAAAGAACAACTTTTTCTATTGACCTTTTAACTTGTGATTGATAAAGATTGAGAGAATAATTTATCTCATCAATAACCGGCTTGATCATAGTTTCTATTAACTTAGGAATGGTTGTGCCGCCTGACATCCCAACATCTCGCTTAAATTGATCAGCTCTTTTGAAATCAACGCCTAGGGCACTGGCAATCGCCCGCGTCAAGGTAACGCCTCCTACGTCGATACTTCTGTTTAAAACGGGAATTCCTTTTTCTACGACCACGATGTCAGTGGTCATAGCACTCGCGTCAACAATCATTATTGGCGAGGGATCTTTACCAGTTAAGGACCTGGCTAAAGCAAAAGCCTCAGTTTCTAAAGCTGAAATCCCCAAATCAGCCTGTTTAAAAACATCCATATATTTTTTAACTAAATTTTTTGCCGCCACAGTCAAAAGAATTCTGTGTTTCTGTGTATCGTCAGCCTTAAATGTTTCGATAATCTTCCAATCCAAAACTACGTCCTCAATCGGCAAGGGAATGATTTTTTTTGCCTCCCAGTTAATCGCCTGGCGCAATTCTTTTTCTTTCATCACCGGCATGACAATTGTTGAATTAAAAACAGAAAAATTTGGCAAAGCACTCACTGCTTCATAAGCAGTGGCCCCTGTTGCTTTATATAATTTTTTTAGAAGGTCGGCTATTTTGGGGGTCGTTTCTTCTGTTTTTTCATCCAATTGTAAATTTTCCTCCATCGGCCTCTCCACATAACCATAAGTAGAAAGAATGGGAATTTTACCCTTCTTGTAAAGCTCAACTAATTTAATGCTCGTTGAACCCAGGTCAATGCCTAAAAACTTTTTTGGTTTAGAAAACATGCTATAATTATAACTTATTATAACTTATATTTATAATATAATTATAACTTAATATCAAAACAAGGCAAGAGAAAATGAAAATTTTAAGGAAAATCAATGATTTTTTCTTCAAAACAGAGTGTCTCGGCTGCCAGACTAAAGGATCCCTCTTGTGCGACGAATGTTTAAGCCGCCTTTCTCAATTAGAAATGAATTTTTGCCCTTTTTGCTTTAAAATTTCAAAATTCGGGTCAACCTGCTCTTTTTGCCAAAAAAGACGCTCTCTTGATGGAGCAATAGTAGCTTTGAATTATCAAGATCCTTTAGTCAGAAAATTAATCAAATCCGCTAAGTATAAACCATTTCTTTCTGCTCTTCTTTTAAAATCAACAAAATGCCTGACGGAAAAGGTTAGAAGAAGCCCTCTTTATAAAAATTATTTTTTAAAAGAAAAATTTATTCTTGTCCCCATTCCTTTGACGCGGAGAAAAGAAGCAGAAAGAGGATTCAATCAGGCAGAAATTATTGCCAGAGAATTGGCAACCCAGCTTAATTTACCTCTTGATGTGAAAACTCTAAAAAAGATTATAAATGCCGGGCCCCAATCTCATCTTAATCTTAAAGAAAGGAGAAAAAATATAGAGCATAGTTTTTGGGCGGCTAGCTCAAAAGGAAAAAACTTTATCTTAGTTGATGATTTAATTACTTCTGGCTCAACAATTGACGAAGCAACAAAAACTCTTAAGAAAGCTGGCGCCTATAAAATTTGGGCTTTCGCCTTAGCGCGCAATCTAAAAAACCCTGTTAAATAAAATCTTTAAATTTTAATTTGCGAAGCCCCGTAGTAAGCTATGTTTTATTGCCCTCGCGAAACAAATTATTTAACAGGGCGAGCCCTAAACCAATTAAAACAAGAGAAATAATCTGATTAAGACGAAGACTAAAAAGCGCTGGCTGTTCATCAATTCTTAAAAACTCTATTAAAAACCTGCCTAAAGGATAGAGAATCAAATAAAAAGAAAAAACTTCTCCTTTTAAGGGAGATTTTTTTTTGCAAATCAAAAGCAAAATTAGAAAAACGCCTAAATTCCAAAGCGATTCATACAAAAAACAGGGGTGATAATAAGCATCGCCTATGGGTATGCCCCATCTCAATTTGGTCGGCAAACCATAAAGCTCCATGTTAAAATAATTTCCCCATCGGCCAATGGCCTGGCCAAGAATCAAACCTGGAGCAAGTAAATCAAGCAGTAATAGAAAAGAAAAATGGTGTTTCTTAGCGTAAAAAAATATAACCAATAATCCTGCTAAAACTGCGCCGTAAATACCTAAACCACCTTGCCAAATCTTAAAAATTTCCAAAGGGTGAGAAAAAAAATAGCTTGGGAACAATAAAACATAAAATATCCGAGCGCCAAGAAAACTAAAAATTAAGAGGTAAAAACTTAAATCAATAATTTCTTCTTTTTTTATTTTTTCTCTTTGCGAGAGAAAAATAGTCAACCAAATTCCTAAGAAAACGGCCACGACTATTAACAAACCATACCAATAAATCTTAAATGGACCGAGATTAAAAAGAATTGGTGAAGGGCGATAAGTATGTAAAAACATAAAAGAAAAAATTTAAGCTCCAACATTCAATCCTTCAATAATCTTCCCTAAAGATAATATAAGATCCTCCCTGAAAGCTGGTCCGATAATTTGCAGTCCGATTGGCAAACTATCTGTTTTGCCAACTGGCAAGGAAATTGCTGGCAAACCGGCTAAATTAACTGGAATCGTAAAAATGTCTGATAAATACATTTGTAAAGGATCATTCATCTTTTCTCCAAGCTTAAAAGCTGGGGTCGGACTGGTTGGTGTTAGGAGACAATCAACCTTCTCAAAAACTTTATCAAAATCTTGTTTAATCAAGGTTCTTATTTTTTGCGCTTTTAGATAATAAGCATCGTAATAGCCGGCCGAAAGGCCGTAAACACCCAAAAGAATTCTTCGTTTTACCTCGTCGCCAAAACCTTTTGTTCTTGTTTCCAAATAAGTACGAAGTAAGTCAGGGGCCTCCTCTCTAAAACCATATCTTATGCCGTCAAACCTGGCTAAGTTGGCTGAGGCCTCGGCTGACATAATCAAATAATAACAAGGTAGCGCAATGCTCGTATGAGGCAGGCTCACCTCTTCTACTTTCGCTCCTTGTTGTTCTAAATGGGCAATGGTTTTTTTAATAGTTTCTTTGACTCCTGTCTCTAATCCTTTGACAAAATATTCCTTTGGTATGCCCAATCTAAAATCAGTTAAATCTTTGTTTTTTACCTTAATCGGAAAAGAAGAATCGAGGCTGGTTGAATCATGATCATCGCGTCCTTCTAAAACTCCTAAAAGTAAAGCGGCGTCTTCAACCGATCTTGTAATTGGTCCAATCTGATCCAGCGACGAAGCCATAGCAATCAAACCAAAACGTGAAACGCGGCCATAAGTTGGCTTTAAGCCAACGACTCCACAAAAACTGGCTGGCTG
>MNZE01000006.1 GCA_001873465.1 Parcubacteria group bacterium CG2_30_36_38
ACGATATTGGAGAAGAGATGAAAATAGATAATGTCAGCTCAATCGCCGTGGTAAAAATTCCTTATATTCCTGCTTATTCCACGAAAACTATTTATTTATATTATGCCAACCCTTCGGCGCCAACCGCTGCTAATTTAGCTAAAGCTATGACCTGGTTTGATCATTTTGAAGATGCCAACACAACCAATAATTATGATTATGCCTATTGGACTTGGGATACAGCTAATAGTAGGTTAAATTTGGGCACATCTAATGTTGATGCTTATCTTGTGCCTAAAAATTTATTAATAAAAAATTTTATTTTTAGAACTCGTTATTCGCGTCATGACAGCTATGATAGTTGGTCTACGAAATTAATTGCTTACCGCTTTCAAGACCAAAATAATTATTTTGGCTATAAACGTTATGGCGTACAAACGCCTAAGCCTTGGGATATTTCTTTTCGTTTAGTGAAAAAAGTAGATAGTCTAATAACAGATTTTGCTAATTTTGGACAGAATGAGCCAAAAGGAATTTGGCAAATTTTAAAAATTTCTACCTATGAAGCCGAACATTCTTTTTTCCATAGCTATTTTGGAAAATTTGATTTTACTACCGAAGATTTAAATATCGACGGCTTGATTCGCTTCCAAGATCGAGCAGATTATGATTTACCTTTTTATCTTGATTATCTTTATATCCGCAAAAATACCAAGCCAATGCCTATAGTTTCTGTTAAAAAATGAAGATAAAAATTAATTATCGAGTTTTGTGAGCTATCTCTTGTCAATCATAATTGTCAGTTTCAACACTAAAAATTTTCTTAAAAAATGTCTTGAATCTGTTTTTTCTCAAAATATCTTCAAGTTTTCTTAATTGAGTAAGTAATAAAAAAATAATGAAAATTTTTAAAAAAATATTAAAACCGTTTTATGGTTCTGGGCTTGGCTCTTTCCTACCGCTTAGATTACTTCTTGATTTTTTACTTTCTTTAAGAAATAAAAATAAGCCGATTATGGTAGGAGAACACAAAATGTTTCTTGACCATTTTGATTCTTTGCGTCTTTCTTTACACCCCCACGAACCTTATGAGACAGAGGTTATTAAAAAAATAATTTTAAAAGGAGATATAGTCTTAGACATCGGTGCTCATATCGGTTATTTTACTTTAATTTTTGCTGGGCTTGTTGGAGAAAATGGTCAAGTTTTTGCTTTTGAACCGCATCCTGAAAATTTTGTTTTATTAAAAAAGAATATTGAAGCTAATGGTTATAAAAATGTGATTTTGGAAAAAAAAGCAGTTTTAGACAAAAATGGGAAAGCTAAACTTTTTTGGGCTTCTTCAAGCGGTGATTATTCATTGATTAAAAATAGAGGGGAAAACTTCATTGAAACAGAAACAATTACCCTCGATGATTATTTTAAGGATTTTAAGAATAAAATTGATTTTGTAAAAATTGATGTCGAGGGGGTAGAGATAGAAGCTCTCTCAGGGATGAGAAAATTATTAGAGAAAAATGAAAATTTAAAACTAATGATTGAGTATTCTCCATTAAGATTAAAAAGAAGAGGAATAGAGCCGCTTGAATTTATTTTTCTTTTGAGACAATATTTTTCGAACATCTATTTTTTTGACGAAGAAGATAAAAAAATGGTTTTGTGGGAACGAGGTTTAGCAAAAACTAGTTTTGGACATTTCACCTTTAATTTATTTTGTGAAAACACAAAGGGGATTTAGTCCTTTGAGATTTTTTCGCTTGCCGTATGTGATAAAATCTAAGCTTTGAGAGGAATAAAAAATAATAAAAACAAGAGCGGTTCGATATCCATCGAACCGCTCTAAAATTTACATTAACCTCCTTTAATTTTTGGGTTTGTTATTTTTGTCCCTCTTATCAAGTCTCGGATAGTTTCTCGTTGTCTAATGAGTTCTATCCGATCAGATCTGACAAGCACTTCTGCCGGCCTTGGCCTTGAGTTGTACCAAGAAGCCATACAAAAACCATAAGCTCCGGCATTTTTTATCACTAAGAGATCGCCTTCTCGTACCTGGTTGATCTCTCTCTGCTCGGCAAATTTGTCGCCGCTTTCGCAAAGATTACCTACAATGTCAACCTTCTCTTTTTTACCATAAGGGTTTGAGAGATTGACAATCTGGTGGTAAGAGCCATACATGGCTGGTCTGATGAGGTGATTGAAACCGCTATCTACGCCGACAAATTCTCTTCCATCAGGATTCTTTTTAATGGTATTGACTCTGGTTAATAAATAACCAGCTTCAGCCACTAAATAACGACCCGGTTCAATTATCAAAGTCAATCTCTTGCCATACTTTCGGCAAAATTCTGAAAATCGTTCACAAAACTTTTTGCCCAGTTCTATCAAGTCTAGCGGTTTCTCTTCCGGCTTGTAGGGTACGCCTAATCCACCGCCAAAATCAAGAAATTCTAAGCCTTGAAAATTTTTTGCGACGCGCAAAAGAACATTCATTGCCATTAAGAATTTGTCAGGGTCCAAAATTTGCGAACCAATGTGCTGGTGAAGACCGATAATCTTCAGGTCATATCTTCCGGCGATTTCTTTAATTTTGTCAACTTCCGAATACCAAATGCCGAACTTTGACTTTGGTCCGCCAGTAATGCAATGATCGTGATGACCCGCTCCGACATCCGGATTAATTCTGACGCAGACCTCGGCCCCTCTGTATTTTTTGCCGAATTTTTCCAAGCGCGAAAGCGAATCAATGTTCAGCAAAATTTCTCTTTCCATGGCAAAAACCATCTCTTCATCAGTGATGTTGTTGCCAGTGAAGAGAATGTTTTTAGAGGAAAATCCGACTTTCAAAGCTAAGGCAATTTCTCCGGGAGAAACCGCGTCAACCCATATCCCTTCTCCCTTTAAGAACTTTAAAAGATAGGGATTGGAATTCGCCTTGACCGCGTAAAGAATTTTTACCGGTTGGTAACGACCAAAACTCATCCACAAGCGACCCGCTTGACTCCTAATTTTTTCTTCATCATAAATAAAAATAGGAGTCCCAAATTTTCCTGCCACTCTTTCAAAAACACTCGTCTCTATCATTTTGTCCTCCTTTCATTAGAAAATGATTGTAAAGGTGCGCCTCCTTTTTATTTTGAGTATATTTAAAAAATAAAAAAAGTCAAGCCCGTGAGGACTTGAAAAATAAAAGTCTAAATTAAAATTTATTAACAGTTTTTATGTTCTCCTTTCCGGGAATTTATCTTTGTCTTTTTCCCAGAGTGGTTGATATAATTTTTTCGCTTCTTGAGAATAAACCGTCAGGCAAGGAAAGAATCTGTTCACTAGCTCTTCCGCTCCTTGATGAGTTGGGTAGGGATGATATTTTCCCACCAGCTCTTTAAGGATTTCGGGATTGTCTAAAACCTGGCAAGGCAGGTAGAGATTTTTGCTGAACGGCTGCTTGTCACGCATGCCCCTAAAGAATGGTGAATTTAAGGCCTCAGCCAAATTGGTCTTTTTAATATTACTGGCTGCTAAATGAATAAAGATACAGGGCTCTAAATCGCCGTTTGAATTAACATGAGCAAAACGGCGGCCGCCAGCAATGCAACCGCCAACCCATGGCGCGTCGTTCCAAAAATCAATCAGGAAAATAGGCTTGTTGGCTCGAAGTTGGTCTCTTCTTTCTTTCATGAATAATCTCTGTTTTGGAAAGGGCATTAAATTTAGGTCTACCTCCTTGCCAACCGGCATATAAAGGAAATACCAGCCAACGAGTGCTCCTTTCTCAATCATTAAATCAATAAATTTATCAGAAAGCGCTTCTTCCACGTTATTTCTCGTGGCACAAATGGAATAGCCAAAAGGGACGCGATATTTTTTGAGCAAGTCCATGGCTTCCATTATTTTGACAAAACTTCCCTTTTGCCTTCTTTCATCCGTGCTTTCCTCAAAGCCCTCAATAGAAAAATTAACAATCACGTTGCCTAATTTTTGCAGTTTCTTGGCTTTTTCTTCATCCAATAAGGTTCCATTGGTAAAGACTTGAAAATAGCTGTTCTGATGATTTTCAAATATTTTGAAAAGATCTTCCCAGATAAACGGTTCGCCGCCCAAGATAGTATAAAAAAGAGTGCCGATTTTTTCTCCCTCGCTGATAACCCGGTCAACCGTTTCAAAACCAAGATCGTCTTTTTTTGAATATTGATTGGCGTAACAACCAACACATCTCAGATTGCATCTCATGGTTGGGCTGATCAGAATCGTGTATGGAGCTGGACAACCGTATTTCTTTTCATATTTATAATAACCCGAAGGTCGCAGGACAGAAGCGCGAATTAAAAAATCACCGAAAAATTTTTTTCGGCAATTAGGATGCATGTTATTTATTATTCTTTCAAGCAGCTTCAACCCCTGAGGATTTTTGAAGAAGATAGACTCCACGTTCTTTATACTATTCGCCATTTTTCCTTGGTCTTTCGCTCTTTCAGATATTTTTTCTATCTGCTCCGCTATTTTTTTGACGATAATTTCTCCCCTTTCTTCTTTCTCGATTAAAGAACTGATCGTCTTTTTAAGATGCCATCCCTTTATCCTGTCTAAGATGTTTGGTCCCATAAAATAAATATATATTAGGGGGCTTGAAAGTCAAGCGAATAAGTGATAAAATAAGCTTAAATGGCGAGGGATAAATTTTTTAAAATCATCTTATTTTTTTCGCTTTTTTCCATCCCTCTGAGAATCTCAGCTTCTTCTAATATTGTCATTAATGAAATTTGTTGGATGGGCAATAGCACCAGTTCAGCCGATGAATGGATTGAGATTTATAATCCGACCAAAGAAAATATTTCTCTTGAAGGTTGGCTCTTAAAAAGGGCGGATAAAAAAGTAAATCTTAAGGGAGGGATTAAAGCCTTCGGATTTTTCCTTTTAGAAAGAACTGATGACGAGAGTGCGTCTGACGTGCCAGCTGACCAAATTTATAAAGGCGCTTTGTCTAATAAAGGAGAAAAATTGATTCTGGAAAATGAAAAAGGCGAAATAATTGATTCAATTGATTGTTCTCCAGGTTGGTTTAGCGGCGATAATAAAACTAAACAGACAATGTCAAGAATCTCTCATTTGGTTTCAGCTAGTGAAATTTCAAACTGGAAAAATAGTCAATCTGCTGGCGGTACGCCAAAGGCGGAAAATAATTTTGAGAAACAACCTGAAAGCATAAAGAAGGGGAGTCTTTCGCAAAAAGAAATGAGCCTTGATTTGACTGGCAGCGAGGGAGAGATAGACAGCACTAGATCAATTAAATGGCGAGATTTTTTTCTTAAAAGTTTTATCGTCCTCGGTCTGATTTTAATTTTATTAATAATTTTAAAGTATAAAAATTTAAAAAATGAAGAAAATAGTTAAAATTTTATTAATCATTATTTTTCTTGCCATTCCTTTCGGCTTTTTTTTGAGATTTAATTCAGAAAAAGCGCATGAGCGGGTTTTTGACCAGCAGAGAATTAAAGATCTAGAAAATTTTAAAAAAGGAGCGGAGAATTATTTTAAAGACAATGGCTGCTACCCTGTCTTAGATGAAGGAGGGTGTTTAGAGGATTACAAAGAAACATTTAGACAGAGACTAGTGCCTCAATATCTTGATTCTATCCCGGCTGAACCAGAACCGGGCTTTAGCTGTTATTTTTACCAGACGCAGAATCAAGGCGAACTTTACAAACTTTCCGCTCGCCTGAGCTTTGAAAAAGAAAAGGCAAAAACAGATGGCGGAAACTTGGATAGGTATTTTGAAATTTTTAATCAAAAAGAAGAGAAGCAGGTTGTCACTTATTTAGATCATCAGGTCATGAGTTGGGGGAATAACGAAGCCAATCAATTAGGAATTGAAAATGGAAAATATAAAAAAGGCGCTCAATTGATAGAAGGATTGACCAATGTGGTCGCCATCGCCGCCGGTTCTTCAGTCAGTTTAGCTTTAACCAGTCAAGGTGATGTTTATACCTGGGGAAACAAAGAGTTTAAACCAGTTAAAGTTAAAAATTTAAAAAATATCAAAGCTATTGCCGCTGGCGCTAATCATTTTTTGGCTTTAAATTCTGAGGGCAAAGTTTTTGACTGGGGTAAAAATGATTTTGGCCAATTAGGCGACGGGACAAAAACAGACAGGGATGAACCGGTTGAGGTTTCCGCCTTCGGCGGATCCGCCGTAGGCGGAAAAAATCTTCCTCAAATTAAAGCCATTGCGGCTGGCGCCAATCATTCTTTAGCTTTAACTTCAGATGG
>MNZE01000009.1 GCA_001873465.1 Parcubacteria group bacterium CG2_30_36_38
GCTCATAGTTTACGCGCTTTTTTTATTGCTGGTTTAGCTGAAGGAAAGAGTATTTTAAAGAACCCCTTATTAGCCGAAGATCAGATGCACGCCTTAAAGGCTTTAAAAGAGTTTGGGATAAAATCTGAAATAAAAAAAGACAAGGTCATCATTATCGGAACCGGAGGGCGGCTCCAACTTCCGAAGGAGATTATTAATGTCGGCAATTCTGGAGTTACGGCTAGATTCCTAGCAAGCTTTGCCTCTTTAGCGCCGAAGGGGAAAATTGTCATTGATGGGGGCAAGAGAATGAGAGAAGGTCGGCCAATTCAAGATTTAATTGGGGCTTTAAACCAAGTAGGAGTAAAAATTAAATCAATTTACGGAAATGGCTGTTTGCCCATTGAGATCGAAGGCGGAACTTTTGAGGGTGGAAAAGCTGAATTAAAAGGAGAAATTTCCAGTCAGTATTTCTCTTCAATTTTGATCTCCGCGCCTTACGCAAAAAAAGACACTTCAATTAAGTGTCTTGGCGAAATGAGTTCCAGACCATATATTGACATTACCCTGCAGATGATGGCTGATTTCGGAGTCTTGACAAAGCACTCTCAATATAAAAAGTTTTTTGTCAAAACCCCTCAAAAATACCATAGCCGCAATTTGACTCTTGAGGGCGACTGGACCAATGTTTCATATTTTCTGGCGGCGACAGCAATTTGCAGCGGCAGAATAAAAGTCAAAAATTTAAGATTAGATTCAGTCCAAGGAGACAAAATTTTTGCGGATCTTCTTAAAAAAATGGGTTGCCAGCTAATAAAGAAACAGAATCAGGTTGAATTAATTAGCAAAGGAAATTTGAAATCAATTAAAAGAATTGATATGAATTCTTATCCGGACCTGGCGCCGACCTTAGCCGTTATTTCTGCTTTTGCTCAAGGACAAACCGAAATTTATCATATCGCTCATTTACGGTTTAAAGAATGCGATCGGATCAAGGCCTTGGTGAAAGAACTCAAAAAAATAGGTGTTGAAGTCAAAGAAAGAAAAGACGGGCTAGTCATCAAGCCTAACAAAGATAATCTTCACGGCGGGGTGATAGACTGCTATAATGATCATCGAATGGCCATGGCTTTTAGTATTGCTGGCTTAAAGATCCCGGGCATCATCATCAAAAATGAAAAATGTGTTAAAAAATCATTTGTTGATTTTTATCAAGTTTTCAAAAAAATCGGCGGCAATTACAAATTTTTAGCCCCATAAAAATTTTATGAAACTTAATCTTAAAGAATTAAGAATCAAGTTAGACCAGATGGCCGAGAGAATTATCAGTCGACTAAAAGATCGATCAAGATATAAACTTAACGCAAAGGTTTATCAAAAAAACACTCTCCCGATAAAAAACAGAAAAAATATCTCTTTTTTTGAATTCGCTTTGGAGGGGCTGGAAAATTATCACGCTTCTCTGGGTCGATATAAATTTCCTGATCAATACCCAATTTCTCACCCGCACTTGATGACTGCAGTCAAAAGAGAAATCCCTTCTTCGCTCGTAGTTAAAGTAAAAATTGATTTTGGCAAGGAAATTATCAAATTTTATCTTGACTCTCTAAAGAAATTCTGCCCCCCGGGGAACGATTCGTCTGTTTATGGAGAAACAGTTTATTGTGATGCGGATATTATTGAGCTTTTAAATGAAAGAATTAATTTGGGCAGGTTTATTGCCCAGGTAAAATTAAAAAATGGGTTTTTGTTCCAAGGAATCAAAAGTAAAAAACAGTTAGAAAAAAGATTAAAAAATTTAAAAAGAGAAAAAGAAGTGATTAAAAAAGCAAAAGAGATCGCCAGAAAATATACTTTTCCTACTAAAATCGCAGAAGAGTACTTTAAATGGATTATTAAAGAAACAATAAAAATTGAAATTGAATATCTAAAAAAAGTCTATCCTCAAATTTTGTTATTTTAAGTTTATCTACGGAAAAGAAAAAAGCCTTTAATCGGCGTCATCAATCCCACATTTCGAGTTTGTCACAGAGTAAAATTTCATTCACTGTTTACCCCCCGCTTGTGGATACGAGCCTAAAGCTTTAAAAAAAATAGTCTTTTTTCTCAATTCTTTTAAAGCCTTTTTTATTTTCTTCTCTCTTAAGCTTCCTATAAAATCAAGATAAAAATTATACTCCCACGGTTTTCCGATAATAGGCCTTGATTCAATTTTTGTGAGATTGATATTTTTTTGAGCAAAAATCTCTAAAACATTAAAAAGACTTTTTGGACGGTGTTTAAGAGAAAAAACTATGGAAGTTTTCATTTTTTTTACTTGCGGAGGAGTTCTTTTTGCGATAATAAAAAATCGGGTAAAATTCTTAGGGGTTGTTTCTATCCCCTTTTTTAAAATTTTCATCTTATACAAAGAGGCCGCTCTTTCTGAAGCAATTGCTCCTCCATCTTTAATATTCTTGTTCTTGAGTATTTTTACCGCGGCCGCAGTATTATAAACAGAAATGGGGATTAATCCCATCTTTTCAATAAATTTTTGAGACTGCATTAAAGCTTGAGGATGAGAATAAACATTTTTTAAAGATTTCAAGCTGACTCCACGATTTACAATCAAACAATGAGAAATTTTTAAAATCTCCTCGCCAAAAATTTTTAACTTTGATTTAAGCAGTAAGTCATAATTTTCTCCAATTGCCCCGGCAATTGAATTTTCTATCGGCAAAATCCCAAAATCAGCATTGCCTTTCTCCACTAAGTCAAGAACCTCTTTAAAACTTTTACACGGCAAGGTTTTAATCTTCTCCTTAAAAAATTTAAAAGCTGCAATTTCCGAAAATGCCCCTGGCTCTCCGGCAAAAACAACTTTAATCTTTTTATTTTTCATTTTAATTTTTATAAAGATTTATTTTCTTAATTTTCCAATTCTTCCCAAAAATTTTATTGTTTCCTCTATTTTTTCTTTTATATCTTTATTGATGAAAGAAATTCCGTAACAAACACTTTTCTTGCTCCCAAACTTTTTATCAAAATAAACTTCTTTAATCTTTACTTCCTCGATTTCTTTTGTAAATTTCTGCGAATTTAAAATCTCTACGATTATTTTCTCGCCCATGTCTTTATCAATTAAAAGAGAAAAGTCTTTTTTAACTATTCCAAAAAATTCTTTTTTTCTCTCTAAAATTTCATCTTGATCTTTTAAGATAACAACATTGGCAATTTTTAATTTTTCTTTTTTCCCGTTTTTTTCTAAAATCAAATTTTCTCCATCAAGAGCCAAAAGATTTCCAAAATGTATTTCCTTTGAATAAATATGTTTAAGGAAAATTTCTTTTCCTGTGTTTTTTTTCAAAAATTCTAATTCCGCAGACAAAACAGAAATTACTTTGTCGCTTCGCGACATTGCTGAATTTATTTCTAAAAAATGTCTGGCCGCGCTATCCATTATCTCAACAAATTCTTTTTCATCCTTCGCGTTTATCACTTCATTCAATTTCATTACGCACTCAATAAATTTTTCTCTGACTTCTTTCGCCAGAGGATTATCCATCTGAATATGAGCATATAAATGAGGATCTTGCCCTAAAATTCTGCCGATTATGTCGAGCATCAATTCATAAATAGGCGAAGAAAGTTTTCTGCTTTTTTTAACATTAAAATCTAGTTTTTTGAATGTCCAACCAGCGGTTATATATAAAAAATGCGTTAATCCCTGAATAACAGCCATTATTCTGTCATGCTCCTCTGATGTAGAAATGACAACTTTTACTTTCCGCTCCAGAAAAAAATTCTCAATAAAATTTAACCAGTTAAATTTTGAAATTCCAGTCCTCACGGGGCACAAAATAAAAACTTGACCGGAAACGTCTAAAACTCTCGGGCCAAACATGGGATGGATACTAATAATTTCTGCTTTCTTATTTATCCATTTATCCAAAGCTTTGACGGCCTCGGATTTTATGGAAGTTAAATCAGAAACCAAAGAACCATCTTTAACTAAAGGACCAATCTGTTCTATAAGGGAAGTTGTCACGTTGATTGGTACAGAAATAATGACAAAATCCGCTTCGCTCACAATAAGATTATCTTTTGTATATTTCACTCCTAAATTCTTTTCCATTTCCTTTCCTTCTTCCTCATTTAAATCAACAATAATAACTTCTTGCCCTGCCTCTTTAAAAATTTTGGCAAAAATCCTGCCCATCCTCCCGCTACCGCCAAAAATTACAATTTTCATAAATTCTGAGCCTTACGTCTTAAAAAACGATTAATTATAACGATCGTCGCCATTACCTCAACATAAATATGCCTGGGGACAGAATCGAACTGTCAACATCAACGTTTTCAGCGTCGCGCTCTACCACTGAGCTACCCAGGCATTATTTGTATTTTAAACAATTTCAAAATAAAAACAAGAAACGGTGGGCAATAGAAGATTCTAACCTCCAAACCTTTACGGGCGCTGCTACCACAGCACCAACACAGCCTCCTGAGATTCGCCGTGAATTAGTCAACAATTAAGCCGAAGGAATTTTAAAATGTTCATACAACACCTTTTTCATTACTTCTTCTGGCGCCTTATGCCCTGTGAAAAGTTCAAATTGAGCCACCCCCTGATATAAAAACATATCTAGACCATGAATAATTTTTGCTCCTTTCTCACGAGCCTCTTTTAAAAATTTTGTTTCATAGGGGACATAAACGACATCAAAAACAATCTGAGAAGAAGAGATTAATTCTTTTCTGAGAAGAGATTGATTTTCCTGAGGGCTCATTCCTACAGAAGTAGCGTTGATAATTATATCAAAATTTTTGACCTCCTCAATTTTTGAGAGATCAGCTGCCGGACATCTAAATTTTTCAACCAAAAATTTTGCTTCTTCTAAGTCCCGATTAAAAATTTTAACTTTTGCTCCTTGTTTTAACAGTCCGTAAACAACTGCTCGAGCCGCACCTCCAGCTCCTAAAACAGCAATTTTTTTACCCGAAAGAGAGGTTAGTTTTTCTAAAAGAATCACCACGCCATACCAATCGGTGTTGTAGCCGATTAGTTTTCCTTCGTTATTTACCACCGTGTTGACAGCGCCGATTTTTTGAGCTGTTTCATCTATCTCGTCTAAATATTTCATTATCTCAACTTTATGAGGAATTGTGCAGGCTAATCCTCGAATATTTAAAGCTTTTACTCCCCAGATTGCTTTTTCTAAATCTTCTTTTTTTACCCGAGCCCCAAGGTAGACAAATTGATCGTCAATTCCTAAGGTTTCATAGCCGGCATTGTGCATACGAGGAGACAATGAATGTTCAACCGGATCGCCAATTAGTAAACAAATTTTTGTTTTTGCTGTGAGTCTCATATTTTTTTTATTAGTAAATAATTAACGATTTCGTCCGCCACTGCATCAATTGATTTATTGTCAGTTCTAACGACAAAATCAGCATATTTTCTATACAACTGCTGACGAAAATTAAAAAGCTCTAAGGCCGTTTTTCTATTTTTAAATAATGGTCTCTTTTTACTATTTCCCACTCTTTTTT
Source organism: Parcubacteria group bacterium CG2_30_36_38 (assembly GCA_001873465.1). Taxonomy (GTDB): domain Bacteria; phylum Patescibacteriota; class Patescibacteriia; order UBA2591; family CG2-30-36-38; genus CG2-30-36-38. The sequence goes on from MNZE01000009.1 coordinate 5,512, forward strand.
TAATTTCGGAAAAACTACTTTTTAAAAAAATTATCTTACCGCTTCCCGCTTTCAAATAATCAATAATAATCTTGTTCATTACTATCCCCCCGCCGGTTGAGATGATACGATTGTCTTGTTTTTTTAAATTTTTGGCTACCTCGATTTCTAATTCTCGGAAATGTAATTCAGTATCTCTCGCAAAAATTTCATTGATGGATTTTCTTCCTGATTTTTTTAAAATTAAATCGTCCATCTCAACGGCAGGTAAATCAAGTTTTTTTGATAATTTTTTCGCCACGGCTGTTTTCCCGGCGCCCATGAAACCGATTAAAATTATTTTCATATTTGATAATTACTTGGTTTCTAACTTCTAACGCAACAGTGTTGATTAATTAATTCATTAAAAACTTCATAGGGTTTACGGAAGTCGAGAGCTGCTCTTGGCCGACCGTTTAACAAGTGTTGCGCTTTTTTGACTTCCCTTCGACTGACCTTATTAAAATCAGTACCTTTAGGAAAAAATTGTCTAATGAGACCATTCGTGTTCTCGTTGGTGCCTCGTTCCCAAGGACTTTTTGGATGAGCGAAATAGACTTTAACTCCAGTGATCTTAGTGAACA
>MNZE01000034.1 GCA_001873465.1 Parcubacteria group bacterium CG2_30_36_38
TTTCTCTTTGAATTTAGGGATTATCTCTTTTTGATATTTTTCGTAGAACATACCAAAATTATTTAATTTTTTAAGTATTTATACGCGAAAAAATTAACTATAATTTTGAGTACCCAGCACTTATTTTACTGTTGATATTCTGTTAAAATGAAGGGGCAAATTAGAACAAACTATTTATTTTAGACAGACATCATGAGTGAAATAAGTGCTCGGTAAAGGTTTTGTAGCCCCGCTAAGCGGGGACAAAGCCCTTTAGATAAGCTCGCGACATTTTTTACATTCCCGATGCTTTTCACCATTAGCTAAGATTCTATAACTTATACGCGTCGTTTGGTTACATTTAGGACAAACCAGCATCAGGTTTGATGTCTCAATAGGCATTGGAACCTTTATTTTTTGACCTTTCTCCCCCTCTCTTCTTGGTCTAACATGCTTGATCGCCAAATTTAAATTTTCTATTAAAACTTTGTTTATTTTAGGAAATATTCTTAAAACTCTGCCTCTTTTTCCCTTGTCATCACCAGTAATAATTTGAACTAAATCGTTTTTTTTAATCATAAAACTTCTGGGGCTAAAGATATTATTTTAGTAAAACCTTTCTCTTTCAATTCTCTGGCAACTGGTCCAAAAATTCTCGTTCCGATGGGCAGTTTTGTTTTTGGGTCAATAATAATCGCGGCATTATCATCAAAACGAATATAAATTCCGCTTGGCCGCCTGAACTCTTTTCTAGTCCTCGCCACAACTGCTTTTTTAATCTCGCTCTTTTTTACCATGCCCGACGGAGCAGCTTCTTTTATAACCACGGTGATTATATCGCCCGGTTTGGCCACGGATTTTTTTTCAGTAATATGAATACATTGAGCTTTCTTCGCTCCTGTATTATCAGCAAGATTTAACATTGTCCGGAATCTAATCATATTTATTGTTCTTTAAGAAATTATCTCAATTAAACGAAATTTTTTTTCGCGAGACATCGGCCGACAAGAAATAAATTTGATCATATTTCCAACCTTAGCTTCTCCTTTAGGGTCATGAACTTTATATTTTTTACTCACCCAATATTTCTTTCTATAAAGAGGGTGTTCTTTTTGCCGTTTAACTTCAGCAACAACGGTCTTTTGCATTTTATCAGAAATAACCACTCCTTGCAAAATTTGTTTGTTTATTTTCATAATTACAAATTTTTTAAAATTGTCTTGATTTGGGCTATTAATTTTTTAGTTTTTCTTATTTCCCTTACATTTTTTGATTGTTTAAGGGTTATAGAAAAACGTAAATTTCTTAATTTATCTTGAGACTCTTCAAGCAGTCTTTTCAGCTCCTCTTTTGTTTTTAATCTAATTTCCTTTGCTCTTAACATAGCTCATTATTAAAATATGGAATTTATACAAACTCCTTTATAAACTGAGTTTTAACGGGCAATTTATGAGAAGCTTGGCGGAGAATTTCACGAGCCATCGCTTCATCTACTCCTGTGACTTCAAAAATAATTGTTCCTTTTTTAATTGGCGCAACATAATGATCAACCGCTCCTTTCCCGCTACCCATCGGCGTTTCTGCTGATTTCGCTGTTACTGGCTTATCAGAAAAAATTCTCGCCCATAATTTACCTTTTCTTTTAAAACCATGGATTATCGTTCTCCGCGCCGCTTCAATCTGTCGCGAAGTAATCCAAAGGGTTTCAAGGGACCTTAAACCAAACCCTCCAAAACTTAGTTTCGTCCTTGAAGAAGCCATGCCTTTTTTGCGCCTTCTTCCTTTTTGCGCCTTTCTGTATTTTGTTTTACTCGGTGAAAGCATAAGAGAAAAACCAGATATAAAATATAAAAAATAAAAAATTTATTTTGAATTTTGCTGTCGCCTTTAGCGACTCCCCGTAGGGGCCTTTTTGACTTTTGAATTTATCTTGAACACTTCTCCTCTATAAATCCAGATTTTTACGCCGATTGCTCCATAAAGAGTTTGAGCTTTTCCGCTTGCATAATCAATGTCGGCCCGAATAGTAGTCAAGGGAAGTCTGCCCCATCTCATTTTTTCAGATCTGGCAATTTCTACACCATCAAGTCTACCTTTTATGATCACTTTGCCACCTTCTCCTCTGCCTGTTTTAATGTTAGTAATTGTTTTTTTTAAAACTCGACGATAAGAAACTCTTTTTTCTAAATCAGCGACTGCTTCCATTAAAAGCACTTGGGCTGAAAGATTAGGAGCTTTCTCTTCTATAATATTGATTTCTAAAGTTTCTCCTTTCTCTAAAAATTTTCCCACTATTCCCTTCTTTAATTTTTCTATATCAGTCCCCCCCCTACCAATAATCAAGCCTGGTTTGGGCGTATAAATAATTACTTTTGTTCGACCCACTTCGCGCTCAATTTCTATTTTTGAGTAACCGATATCTTTCAGTCTCTCGATTAAAAAATCTTTAATTTTTAAATCTTTAACTAAATTTTCTTTATATTGATGCTTTAAAGCAAACCATTTAGATGGCCATTCTTTTATTAAAGGCGTACGAAAAATTTTTGCGTTAGTTTTGTGCGTCATGCGCGCTTCGCTAATATAAAAAATAAATAATTACTTATCGCCTGCTTTTCTTCTGAATATTCTTCCGATAATCCCTCCTTTTTCTTTCCTTCTTAATCTATCAAGATTTTGTTTGTGACGGCCAGAAGCGACTCTTCTCACGTCAAAAACTCTTTTGGAAATCTCTGGTTCCTCCGGTTTTTTAAGTTTTTCCTCTTTAACCACTTTTGTCTCTTTTTTTACTTCTTCAACTATTGGCAACTCTTCAACTTTTTCTTTTTTAACAATCTCTTTTTTAATTTCTATACCGGGTTTCGTTTCCAAAATAATCGTTAGATGCGAAGTTCTCTTTCTAAAAGGAGTGGCAGAGCCTAAAGCTTTTGGGGTCCAACGTTTTAGCATTGGCCCCTCTCCTATCAAAACCTCTTTCACTATTAAATCTTGTGATGGTAAATTGAAATTATGCCTGGCGTTAGCGACCCCAGATTCTAAACTTTTAAGAAGGAACCTCCCCCCCTTTTTTGGTAAAAATTTTAGTTGATTTATCGCCTCTTCTACCTTTTTCCCCTTGATCAAAGAGACAATCGGCTGCATCTTTTTGCTGGAGGTTTTAAGATATTTCGTTGAAACTTTTATTTGCATAAAAAATTATATGAAGCCCTTTATTTTTTAGGCGTTGGACTTGGAGCTGGAGCGGAACTTGGAGCCGTTGATATGACGCCAGCTGCTGCAGAAGTTTTTTGTTTCTCACCCTGTTCTAATTCTCGCTGCATCCGACCACCATGTTTAACAAATTTTCGGGTTGGCGCAAATTCACCTAATCTACATCCAACCATGTCTTCAATAATAAGAACAGGGACGTGTTTCCTGCCGTCATGAACTTCAATGCTTAGACCAACCATTTCCGGTGTAATCTGCGACGATCGAGACCAGGTTTTAATTCTAATATCTTTACCGGCTTTAACTTGTTCAATTTTCTTTTGTAATTTGGGATCCACCCAAGGCCCTTTTTTAAGTGACCGTGCCATAAAATTAAATCAAAAAATATATATTATTTTCTGCCTTTCTTAAATCTCCTTTTTAATATATAAATATTCGTCCATTTTTTCTTTGTTCTTGTTTTCACGCCTAAAGCATGTTTGCCAGTCGGGGTCTTGGGATATTTGAGTCCGATAGGAGTATGTCCGCCGCCGCCGCCATGCGGATGATCAACAGGATTCATCGCTTTCCCCCTAACTGACGGACGTATTCCTCTATGGCGCATTCTGCCTGCTTTACCCCAACGCACTAAACGCCACTCGTCCCGACTAATCTCGCCAACACTCGCTAGGCAACTATCTCTCACTAATCTTATTTCTCCGCTTGGCATTTCTAGTTGCGTAAAACCGTTTTCGTGGACCTTAATAACCGCATGAGAACCAGCGCTTCTTGACAATCTTCCTCCCATGCCAGGGACTAATTCAATATTATGTATTAAAGTACCAGGAAAAATATATTTTAAAGGCATTCTATTTCCTGTTTTAACCTCAATTTGTTTCAAAGAACTTAAAATTGTGTCGCCAACCTTTATATCTTTAGGAGCTAAAATATACCTCCTCTCTCCATCATCAAAGCAAATAAGGGCGAGATAAGCTGTTCGACATGGATCATACTCTAATCTTTCTACTCTAGCCGGCACATCAAATTTATTCAATCTAAAATCTATTATTCTTAAAAGACGCTTTTCTCCTCCTCCTTTGTGTCTAACAGTGATTCTTCCGGCCCGTCTTCCCACATCTCTTTTTTTACCAAAAATTAATTTCTTACTTTTTCTACCTCTTCTTAGCACTTCTCTATCATAGGAAATACTTGCTTTTCTTAATCCGGGCGTAATTGGTCTATAAACTTTTAAAACCATAAGGTCAAAAATTTAAAATTTAGCTAATTCTATCTTATCCCCCTTTCTTAAATAAACAACGGCTTTTTTCCAATTTTTTGTTTGACCGACAAAGCGGCCCCAGCGAGTCTTCTTGCCTTTAATATTAATAATATTTATCTTTCTGGACCGAATCCCGTATCTCTCTTTGAATGCTTTACCTATCTCAATCTTATTAGAATTCTTATCAACTTCAAAAACATAACAATTTGAAGCTTGCTGCCCCACCGCTTTTTCGGACAGAATTGGTTTAATCAAATAATTTTTTGATTTCTTTAAAGCCATCTACATCTGTTAATAAATAATCAGCCTCAAGTATTTGATAAACATTTAATGATTTAATCGGCGTCATTTCAAAATAGGGGATATTTTTTGCCGCTCTTAAAAAAGAATCTTCTCTTTTTGACAAAGCGACTAAAATAGATCCTTTTCCAACCGGTAATATATTTTTTAAAAGATTTATTGCTTCTTTTGTTTTAGCTGCTGCTACAGAAAAATTTTCTAAAACAATAAAATGATTAGACTTTATTTTATCTCCTATGAGAATCTCAAGGGCTTTTCCTTTCGCTTTCTTATTGATTTTCTTTTCAAAATTTATTATATTTCTCGGACCAAAAGTAACTCCCCCTCCTCGCCATAAAGGAGAACGAATTGAGCCAGCCCTAGCTCTTCCTGTGCCTTTTTGCCGCCATGGTTTTCTCCCTCCGCCTCTCACTTCTCCCTTAGTTTTCGTATGAGCGATAGGTTTTCTTAAATTACTTAAATAGGCAACAATCGCGGCAGAAACCAGCTTTTTGTCAGAGGTAGTAATTTCGGCCAATTCTTTCATCTCTTCTTTGGCCACCACTTTTCCTTCCTGATTGTAAATATTTATTTGCATTTTTATTTATTTTGATTTATTGACATTATTTTAAGCAAACTGCCTCTTTTGCCTGGAACAGCTCCTTTTATATAAAGTAAATTTTTTTCCGGATCAATTTTAATAATTTTGAGATTTTTTAGAGTTATTCTTTGCCCCCCCATCCGACCAGCCATCCTCTTTCCTTTAAAAACTCTTTGCGGAGCAGTTGTTCCTATAGAACCGGATCGCCTTACATCATGCTTAGTTCCATGGCTTGTATTCTTGCCGTGAAAATGGTGCCTCTTTACCACTCCTTGGAACCCTTTGCCAATAGAGACGCCTTGTGCATTAATCAATTCTCCCTCGCGAAAAACATCGACCTTAACAATATCGCCTCGCTTAAATTTGAGAGCCTCCTCGGTCTTAAATTCTCTAATAAAACGAGGTTTAATCTCCAACTCTTTTAACTGTCCTTCAAGCGGTTTGGTAATTTTCTTTTTTTCTCCCAAAGACATTCTCACTGCCTCATAACCATTTTTTTCTTTGGTCTTTGAATCTAGGACAGTGCACGGTCCGGCTTTAATTACGGTCACTGGCATGACTTTATCATCCTGAAAAATTTGCGTCATTTGTTCTTTAAGTCCTAAAATAAAAGCCATACTATAAGAATTTAATGTTTATAAAGTAAAGAACTGGGTAGGCCCAGTTCTCTAACCCGCAACTAACCCCTTTTTAAAAAATTAATAATTTCGGCAAATCTGCCAATTGGCGGAAAAAATTAACATATTTTAATTAGAATATTTTTTATTTTTTCTCTTCTATTTTTCTTACATCTTTATCTCTATATCAACCCCGGCTGGTAGATGCAGTGTTCTTAACGCTTCCAGCGTCTCTGGCGTAAAATCAATAATGTCAATTAATCTCTTGTAAATTCTTTTTTCGAACTGTTCTCTAGCGTCTTTGTGAACAAAAGTTGAGCGCAAAACTGTATACATCTTTCTTTCAACAGGTAAATAAACGGGTCCAATCACTTTCGCCCCTGAGCTGTAGATCACTTCTAAAATATTTTTTAAAGCAACATCAAGAACGCGATGATCAAATGACCTTAATTTTATCCTTATTTTTGGTTTACTTAGATCATTTTTTTCTTCGCTCTTTTTCTTTTTAATCATATCGATAAAATCGCTAATCGTACAAATTTTATCACGAATGACTACGAATAAAAGATTTTAATTCGTTTGTAGTAATTAGAGATAATATTAGTATGATTCGTGATGACGTTATTTAATAATCTTAGTGACTACGCCGGCTCCCACTGTTTTTCCTCCCTCTCTGATAGCGAATTTTTGCTGTTCCTCCATGGCAATCGATTTTGTTAATTTAACTATAGATTTTAAGTTATCTCCAGGCATGGCCATCTCCACCCCCTCAGGCAAAGTAACTTCAGCTGTCACATCAGTGGTTCTGAAATAAGCCTGGGGTTTATAACCAGTGAAGAAAGGAGTATGTCTACCTCCTTCCTCTTTAGAAAGAATGTAAACTTGGGATTCAAATTCAGTGTGAGGAATGATGGAACCAGGTTTGGCTATCACCTGACCTCTTTCCACGTCTTCTTTTTTTTGCCCTCGTAAAAGAAGACCGACATTATCGCCGGCCTGAGCATAATCAAGTGACTTACGAAACATTTCAATGCCAGTAATCGTTGTTTTTTGCGTCGGCCTTAAGCCAACTATTTCTATTTCATCATTAACTTTAAGTTTTCCTCTTTCTACTCTGCCAGTGACAACCGTGCCTCGACCTTCAATAGAGAAGATATCCTCGACTGGCATTAAAAACGGCTTTTCTGTGTCTCTTTTTGGTTCCGGAATATAGCTGTCTACTGTCTCCAATAGCTTTAAAATTGGTTCGCATTCACCGCTTTGCAAGGCCTTAAGAGCTGAACCCTCAATGATCGGAGTTTCATCACCGGGAAATTGATATTTTTTTAGAAGATCCCTAATCTCTTCTTTAACTAAATCAATAAGTTCTTTATCTTCCACCATGTCTATTTTATTAAGAAAAACAACAATTGAAGGTACGCCTACTTGACGAGCCAAAAGAATATGTTCCCTGGTTTGCGGCATCACGCCATCAGGAGCGGAAACAACAAGAATAGCGCCATCCATTTGGGCTGCACCAGTAATCATATTTTTGATATAATCAGCGTGGCCAGGGCAATCAATCAGGGCGTAGTGCCTTTTAGGCGACTCAAATTCTACGTGAGCAAGAGCAATCGTAATTCCTCTCTCTTTTTCTTCCGGCGCATTATCAATTTGGTCAACTGATTTGTCTTCAGCCTTTCTTCCCGCCGCTTTGGAGCACTTTAGAATAGCTGCGGTTAAAGTAGTTTTGCCATGGTCAACATGACCAATAGTTCCAATGTTAACATGGGGTTTTTCTCTAAGAAATTTTTCTCTTTCTGCCATAAGCTTACTTAAATTAAAAATTAAAATATATGACTAATCAATTATATTATATAATCAAATTTGAGCAAGGGCTACTTTTCCACAACAGCGCTTTTTAAGCCGACAATCTGATTAGTAATATTCTCTGGCACTTTCTCGTACTTCAAAAATTCCATCGTGAATCCCCCTCTTCCTTCGGTCATCGAACGCAAATAAGTAATATAATTAAACATTGATCCAAGCGGCACTAAGGAATCAATAACTTTCATTCTTCCTCTGTCGCGCGTTCCTAAAATTTGCGCTCGTCTCGAATTCAAATCGCCTATTACCTCTCCTAAAAATTTTTCTGGTATTACTACTTCAACTTTCATAATCGGCTCAAGCAGAGCTGGTTTTGCTTTTAGAGCGCCATCTCTAATCGCCCTAGCCGCTGCAATTTTAAAAGCTGCTTCAGAAGAATCGACGTCGTGATAAGAACCATCAAAAACAGTTACCTTCATGTCAACCATGGGATAACCAGCTAAAGGACCTTCAGTCATTGCCTCAATTGTTCCTTTTTTAATAGCTGGAATAAATTCTTGAGGAATTGCTCCGCTCTTTATTTTATCAACAAACTCAAACCCTTGACCTCGCTCAACTGGTTCAAGTTGCAAAAAGCAATGTCCATATTGTCCCCGACCGCCTGATTGATGGATATATTTTCCTTCACTTTTTACTGACAGCGTAATAGTTTCTTTATAAGCAACTTGCGGCGCTCCTTTATTAACTTCTAATTTAAATTCGTTAAATAAGCGCTCAATAATAATATTTAATTGAAACTCGCCCATGCCGGAAATAATTATTTGCCCTGTCTCTTCGTCTACTTTGGTCTTAAAAGTTGGGTCTTCAGAAATGAGGCGCGACAGAGCTAGTCCCAATTTTTCCTGCTCTATCTTACTTTTCGGTTCAACAGCCATAGAAACAACCGGCTCCGGGAAAGTAATTCTTTCCAAAACAATAGGGGATTTTTCGTCACATAAAGTGTCGCCGGTGGTGGTATTTTTTAAACCAATGACCGCCACTATCTCGCCAGTGGCTGCTTCTTGCATCTCCTCCCGGTGATTAGCATACATTCTTAAAATTCTACTGACTCTTTCTTTTAATCCGGTCGTTGTGTTTAAGACATAAGAACCAGCTTCTATCTTTCCGCTATAAATCCTTAAATATGACAAACGACCAACAAAAGGATCCGTCGCTATTTTAAAAATTAAACCTGAAAATGATTCGTTATCAAGAGGTTCTCTTAATAATTTTTCCTCAGAACCAGGAATAAATCCTTCTGCCGCTCCTTTATCAAGCGGCGAAGGGAGATAAAAACAAATAGCGTCAAGTAAAGATTGAACTCCCTTATTTTTTAAAGAAGAACCAACTAAAATAGGAATTATTTTTGCTTTTATAACTGCCTGGCGCAAAACTTCTTTCAAGTCCTCAACGCGTAATTCTTCTCCTGCTAAATATTGGCGCATCAGGTCGTCACTGTGTTCAACAATCGCTTCTATTAACTCATGACGATATTTTTCTACTTCTTCTTTGTAGAGAAGAGGTACATCCTGTTCTTCAATTTCTTTGCCTAGATCGTCTTTATAAATTTTTGCTTTTCTAGTAAATAAATCAATTACTCCCTTGAAATTTGATTCTTTTCCGATAGGTAGCTCAATCGGATAGGCATTCTGATGCAGTCTCTCCCTGATTTGTCTCACAGTTTCAAAAAAATCAGCGCCTAAACGATCCATTTTATTAACATAGGCCACGAGGGGAACGGTGAACTTCTCTGCTTGGTGATAAACGGTTTCTGACTGCGACTCTACGCCAGACACGCCGTCAAAAATTAGAACTCCACTATCAAGCACCCGCAGAGATCTTTGAACCTCGGCGGTAAAATCAATATGGCCAGGTGTATCAATAATATTAATCTGACAAGTCTTATAATCTCTAGGAGTCCAAAAACAAGTCGTCGCGGCTGCGGTAATAGTTACGCCGTGTTCTTTTTCTTCTTTCATCCAGTCCATTTCTGCTTCTCCTTCGTGAACTTCACCAATTTTATGTTTTTTCCCGGTGTAAAACAAAATTCGCTCCGTCGTGGTCGTTTTCCCGGCATCAATATGAGCGATGATGCCAATGTTGCGAATTTGATCTAAATTATACTCTCTGGTCATAGGTTACAATTTGTGATATTAATGTCTCGTAAACCGAGCAAAGTGAGCAAAAGCTTTGTTCGCTTCTGCCATTCTATGGACATCTTCTTTCTTTTTGACAGCTGCGCCTTCGCCTTTTGAAGCATTTAAAATTTCTTCAACTAATTTTTCTGTCATTGGCTTCCCCTTTCTTGACTCTGCGGCGTTAATAATCCAGCGACAAGCTAGGGCATAACTCCTGGCCGGTGTGACTGGCGTAGGAATCTGAAAATTAGCACCTCCCACTCTTCTGCCCCTTACTTCAACAATCGGAGTCGCATTGCGGAGCGCCTCGTTAAATATTTCTAAAGGATCCTTTTTGGTCTGCTCTTTAATAGAATCTAAAGCTTTATAAAGTATTCTTTGCGCTAAACTTTTTTTCCCTCTTTGCATCAGGTAATTAATAAATTTAGCGATTTTCTCGCTTTGATATTTATCATCTCCGTTAATTTTTCTTTTCACTACTCTTTTATGACGCATATAAATAAATATTATTTTTCTCTTTTTGCTCCGTATAAAGACCTGCCTTGTTTTCTTCCCTCTACGCCAGTGGTATCATAAACTCCTCTCACCACATGATATCTTACGCCAGGCAAATCTTTTACTCGTCCGCCTCTCACCAAAACCACTGAATGTTCCTGTAGATTATGGCCGACTCCAGGAATATAAGCAGTCACCTCCATTCCATTAGACAATCTCACTCTGGCCACTTTCCGTAAAGCAGAATTCGGCTTTTTCGGCGTCATGGTTGTCACGTGCAAACAAATCCCTCTTAAAAATGGGCGCCCCACTTCTTCTTTTCTAGCGCTTCTTTTCAACACATTTAATGTTTTCTGCAAAGCAGGCGTCTTTGACTTCCTTTTAATTTTTTTTCTTCCTTGGGAGATTAATTGATTTATTGTTGGCATAAAAACAAAAAAATAAATTTTATTTCTTAATAATTTACTCTTAATAATTTACAATTATAAAGAATATCCTATTTTTTGTCAACCCCTTATCCGCCGCTCCTCTTTGAAACGTTGTAAACAATGCCGAAAGCAGCAGCGAAAGTACAAAAACTTGTTCCGCCATAGCTTAAAAAAGGAAGCGTTGTGCCGGTCAGAGGTAAAAGATTCAACATCCCGGAAACATTAATCAAAAATTGAACCATAAACCAAGAACCGATGCCAAAAGAAAGAAGCTTGCCAAATTTATCCTTTGATTTTAAAGCGATATCAAAAATCCGCAAAAAAATATAAACATATAAACCGATAACTAATAAGGTCAAAACGAAACCAAGCTCTTCGGCCATCACCGCAAAAATAGAATCACCAATGACTTCTGGCAAATAAAAATATTTTTGGATTGAATGACCCAGTACCCTGCCAAAAGAACCGCCGGCCCCAATAGCTAAAAGGGATTGGTTCACTTGATAACCAGCTTCAAGCGGCTTGGCAGTTGGATTAAAAAAGGTGGTAATTCGCGATAAATGATAAGGCGAAAAAAATGTTAAAATAACAAAAGAAATTATTCCTAAAAGTAAAAAGGCGATGAAGCGAGGGGTCGGAGCGCCAGCGACAAAATAAATGATTAAAGACAAAATCAATATAATGGCCGCTGTTCCATAATCAGGTTGTCTGATAATCAAGACCTCAATAATCAGAAATAAAATAATAAACGGAAAAAAATTTTTTTTAAAAACTTCTTTCTCATTCCCGGCAAACCAAGCAGACAAATAAATTATCAAACCTAATTTAACAATCTCCGAGGGTTGAAAAGAAATAAATTTTAAATTAATCCATTGAACCGCCGCGCCATGGGAGATGCCCAATCCTGGAATAAATAAAATAGAAAGAAAGGCAATCGACAAAACAAGAAATGGCAGAGCAAACTTTCTAAGAAGTTGATAATTAAAAGAAGAAAAGAAGAAAAAAAACAGAAGCCCAGGCAAATAGCCTGCGAGTAACTGGTGTTTAAGATAAAAATAGCAATCGTTAAATTTTTGACAGGCAATGGCAAAGCTTGCTGAGGTCAAAATGATTAAACCAATGCCTAATAGAACAAAAAAACAAAATAAAAAAGTATGATCGCCCTTCATAAAATATAAACAATTTTATAGTATCTGTTCTAAAAGAAATATGATCAAACCAGCCACTGCGCCAACGGCGTTTATTAACCAAAATCGCATCACCACCTTAGGTTCTGTCCAACCAAGAGCTTCAAAATGATGATGAATTGGGGTGGAAAGAAAAATCTTTTTCTTTCTAATTTTTTTTGACAAAACCTGGAGAATAACCGAAATAGATTCCCAGACCAAAACAATGCCGATAAGGGGTAAAAGAAAAAATTCGTTGGTCAACATCGCAATCACCCCTAAAACTACGCCGAGTGACATTGCCCCGGTATCGCCCATAAAAAATCTCGCCGGATAGATATTAAACCACAAAAAAGCCGTTAAAGAGCCGATGATAGCGCCACAAAAACAAGTTAAATCATATCTCCCCTGGAAGAAAGAAATAATTGCGTAAGCAAAAAAACAGATAAGGAGTATGCCGCCAGCTAAACCATCAAGACCGTCTGTTTCGTTTACCGAGAAAGAAGTGGCCACAATGACAAAAACAAAAACCAATATATACCAAAGGCCAATATTAAAATTTCCTATAAAAGGAATATGAACTAAGTCCCAATCAAGTTTAACATAAAACCAAAAGGCCCCCACAAGCGCGATAAAAGTATAAAGAAGCAAACGATGATGCATCCTCAGTCCGCCACCATTAGGACCTATCCCTTTTATATTTAAAAGATCATCAAATAATCCAACCAAAGCTGAAGCAATAAGTACGCCGAAGGGCAGAAGAGTTTCTTTCCTTGATAAAAAATTTAAAGACTTTAAAATATCCAAATTAAACAAACGAGATAAAAAATAAAATAATAAAGTGAGTATTGTCACCATCACCCAAATAAGAATCCCGGCAGAAGTTGGAGTCTCTCCCTTGTTTTTATGTAATTCAGAAAAAATAGGAGCCGCAGAGGGAGGCCTGATCCTCTTAACCAATTTATGCTTGTGCAAAAATTTATCAAGAAAAGGCGCCCAAATAAAACTTAGCCCGAAAGATAAGCCCAAAATAATAAGAAATTTAACGATGTAAAAAGTGAGATTCATACAGGGGAGGAAGTTTTCAAATTAAAATTACGGTAGTTAAAAGAATTATTTGAACAATTAAAGAAATATAAAATAATAATCCTGTCAAATTTTTCTTTTGTTGAAGATAAAGTTTAAAGCCTAAAATAAAATTAATGATAAAGATAATCAAACCATTGAGCGGAATTCTTAATAAATAAATCCAGGGGCCAATGCTGATTACGCCTAAAAAAAAATCACGTTGTAAAATTATATTTCCGCGAGTCTGGTGAAAATTAAAATAGATATAAAGCCAGAGAAAAAGATTTAAAGATAAAGATAAAAAAAGTAAAAACAGAAATTTTTTTTCTTTAAAAAATTGTATTTTGCGAATTTGAAACAAAGATTCTCTGAAAGTCATTGACAAAAATAAAACTTATTATATAATTATCTATAATTCTTATTTGTATTTCTATTTTTTATATTTATGGCTCACAAGAAAGCAGGCGGTTCTACTTCTTTAGGGAGAGAATCACAATCTAAAAGACTTGGAGTAAAAGTGGGAGAATATGAGCGCGTTAGACCAGGGATGATTTTAGTCAGACAAAGAGGAACTCACTTTTATCCAGGTTTAAACGTTAAACGAGGCAAAGATGATACGCTTTATGCTTTAACCGAAGGAAAAGTAAAATTTGAAAAAAGAAAAGTTAAAAGCTTTACTGGCCAATTTAAAAAAATCAGAAAAGTCAAGGTAATCAAAGATTAAGCGATTTAATCTCTTCAAGCGCTCTTTGGAGCTGCGGGTCTTTATCTTTGTCAAAATCTTCGAGAGAGAGCAGCACTTCTATGTCTGGTTTTATTCCGGAATCATTAATTAAAGTATTATTTGGCGTATACCAATAAGCAACTGTTAATTTAAGTCCTGAGCCATCCGAGTAAGTTTCCATTTCTTGGATAGACCCCTTGCCAAAAGTCGTTTCTCCTATGAGAACGGCTTTTTTATAATCCTTGAGGGCGCCGGCTAAAATTTCTGCGCCAGAAGCAGAGCCTTTATTAATCAAAATAATAGTTTTCAAGCTAGCGAACTCTCCTCTGCCGTTTGCCCGATATTCTTTTCTCTCTCCTTTAACATTTTCTGAAAAAGTCACTACGTCTTGACCTAACCAATAACCAGCTACATCAACGGCTGTTTCTAAATAACCACCTGGATTGTTTCTCAGATCAAATATTAAGGCTTTTGGCTTTGCTTTTAATATTTCTCCTGCTGCTTTTTTAAACTCTGACCAAGTATTATCGCTAAAATGAGAGATTTTCAGATAAACAACGCCGTTCTCCTTCTTCTCCCATTCAACTATTTTTATTTTTATCCTGTCTCTCACAACTTCAAAATCTTTTGGCAGGTCCCAGCCTTCTCGCCAGATAGTTAAAACTACTGAAGCCCCTTTTCTCCCACGAATCAAACTGGCTGCTTCCTCGGCCGACATACCAGCCGTACTTTTTTTGTCAATCGCATAAATTTTATCTCCCGGTTTAAATCCTGCCTTTTCTGCCGGCGTATCAGGTAAAGGAGCAATAATTGTTAAAACATCTTTTTTAATCCCGATCTCCATCCCTACTCCTTCAAACTCTCCCGACATTTCTTCTAAGAACTTAGACATTTCTTGCGGGTCAAAAAAAACTGAATATGGATCATTGAGGCTCCTGACCAGCCCTTTCAGGGCTCCGTAATAAAGAGCTTCTTCTTCAATCGGCTGTTTAATATAATTCTTTTTAATATATGTTTCTACTTGGCCGAACAGGCCTTCAAAACTATTTTTAGAGTAGTTGACAAAACCTTCCTTCTCCTGAATTTTTGAAAATATATTACGCTCAAGAAAAAAACCAGCTGCAAAAGCGAGAATAAAAATAATTAGACAATAAAAACTTGCCTTCCGCAAAGAAATCTGTTTATTTTTTTGTGAATTGATTTGTTCCATAATTAAAATAACCCCTTTTCGTAACCTAAATACTTATAAGCCTCTTTTGTCGCCTTTCTCCCGCGCGGCGTCCTTTCTAAAAAGCCAATCTGCAAAAGATATGGCTCATAAATATCTTCTAAAGAAAAAATGTCTTCATTTAAAGTAACAGAAAGATTTTTTAAACCGACCGGCCCGCCGTTAAATTTTTCAATGATCATCTTTAGGACTCTTCTATCTGTTTCTGTCAACCCCTTGTTGTCTATCTCAAACATTGAAAGCGCTTCGTCAACTAAATCTTTGTCAATTTTTCTTTTTTTAACCTGAGCAAAATCCCTGACCCTTTTTAAAAATCGATTGGCTACGCGCGGGGTGAAACGAGCCCTAATGGCAATTTCTTTTGTGGCTTCATTCTCAATCTCTATATTTAAAAGATAGGCAGAGCGCTTAACAATTTCTTCTATTTCTTGCAAGTTATAATAATTAAGCTGATAAAAAAACCCGAAACGATCGCGCAGCGGAGAAGAAAGTAAACTCGGCCTCGTCGTAGCGCCGATCAAAGTAAAGGACGATAAATTAAGCCTGAGTATTTTTGCTCCCGGTCCTTTGCCTAAAATTAAATCTAAACCGAATTCCTCCATTACCGGATAGAGGGCCTCTTCAATGATCCTGTTTAAACGGTGAATTTCATCAATAAAAAGAATATCATTTTTCTCTAAATTAGTCAAAATAGCTGCTAAATCAGCCACCCTCTGCAGGGCTGGACCAGAGGTCACTTTGATGTTCACCCCTTCTTCACGGGCAATAATATAAGAAAGAGAAGTTTTACCAAGCCCTGGCGCTCCAGAAAAAAGAAGGTGATCAATCGGCTCCCCTCGCTCTTTTGCTGCTTTTATAGAGATCAATAAACTTTCTTTAAGTTTTTTTTGGCCAACAAATTCATTCAAAGTTTTTGGCCTCAACATACTATCAGTTAACCGATCTTCCTCAACTTCTTCTCCGGCAATAATCAATTGAGATTTTTGTTTCATAGGTTCTTTTATCTATTTTTGACAATTTGGGCAATAAAACGTCCCTCTTCCTCCCAGGGCTATTCTTTTAACCCTTCCTTGGCATCCCCGACATTTTTCTCCTTCATGTCCATAAACTTTCAATTTTGACAAATACTCTCCTTTACGACCATAAGCATCAACATAAGAATCAGTTGATGTTCCTTTATATTTTATTGCTTCGCGTAAGATATTAATTAAACAATGATAGATTTTTTCTATTTTTTCATCTGTCAAATTCTTTACGGTCTTCGTTGGCAAAACGCCAGCACAAAAACAAGTTTCATTCGCGTAAACGTTCCCCACCCCAGCGATAAAACTTTGATCCATAAGTAAAGGTTTTATTTTTTGTTTTTCTTTTTTTCTTAATAGTTCTTTAAATTTAAAGGCACTAAAATTCTTTTCTAATGGTTCTGGTCCAAATTTTTCTTTTTTAAAAAAATCTTCTAAGTCAGGAGTTCTAATTAATTTAACAAAACCAAATTGACGCAGGTCATTATGAAGCAGGATGCTGCCGTCAGAAAAGTAATAAATGAGATGGGTATATTTTTGTTCTTCACCGGGAGCGGAAATATTTTCCTTTTTATCTTTGTATATAATTTGGCCGGTTAGCTTTAAATGAATAACCAGGCTATCTCCATTTTCCAAATGGATAATCAAAAGTTTAGCTCGTCTTATCACATCTTTAACTTTTGTTCCCCTAACCCGCGAAATAAATTCTTGACTTGTCAATCCTTTAATCATTTTCCCAAGTTTTACTTCTATCCCCTTGATTGTCTTGCCAATAATTTTTTCTTTGAGTTGATTTTTGATTGTTTCTACTTCTGGTAATTCAGGCATATTATCTAAAAATTACTTTTATAAAAATTCTTTTACCTATTTTAAAAATAGAGCCGCTTTTTTCAATTAAATAATCAGGGTTGCTAATTACGATTTGCCCTTGCCCTTCAATCAATTTTATTGCTTTCGAGGAAATAAGCCGTCTTGCCTCTGACTTGCTTTTAATTATTTTTTCTTTATTCAAAAGATCTATCAATTTAATCGGCCCCCTAGTAAAAATTTCTTTTACATCTTTGTCTGTCACGACTTTTTTGGCAAAAAGACGATTAAATTTTTCTTTCTCCTTTTTAGCAATTTCAGGGCTGAAAAGATTGGCCACAAGAATCGAAGCCAGGGCTTCTTTGACTTTCTTTGGATTATACCCCTTTCTCATCTCGTCTCTAATTTGCCGCCACTGTGAAAAAGAAAGATCGGTTAATAAATAAAAGTAATCTTTTAATAAATTATCCGGGATGGACATAATCTTACCAAAAACATCTTCTGAAGAATCGGCTAAAGAAATACAATTACCCAAACTTTTGCTCATCTTTCTTCCGTCTGTGCCCAAAAGAAGAGGCAGGGTTATGACCGCCTGCGGCTCCAGACCATACGCTTCCTCTATTTGTCTGCCGGCTAACATATTAAAAGTTTGGTCAGTGCCGCCTATTTCAATGTCAGATTTAAGTTCAACCGAATCATAGCCCTGTAAAAAGGGATATAAAAATTCCCTGATAGAGATTGGCTTATTTTCCTTGAAACGTTTGGCGAAATTATCTCTCTCAAGCATCCGTGAAACGGTCATCAAAGAAGTCAAGGATAAAAATTCGCTCAAAGGCATTTTTTTCAACCACTGGCTGTTATAAACAATTTTTACCGGCAAAATCTCTTTGTCTTTTGAAGATAAAGAGAGCGCTTTTCCAATCTGTCTCCTGAGTCCTTTGATATTTTCTTTGACTTCTTTTTCGGTCAATGGCTTTCTTTCTGCCGTCTTGTCTGAAGGATCGCCGATCTGAGCCGTGAGATCACCAATCAAAAAAACAATTTGGTGGCCTAAGCGCTGTAAGATTCTCAATTTTCTCAAAGAAATATAATGGCCCAAGTGCAAATAGTTTGAAGTTGGGTCAATGCCGTGTTTAATAACAAGCGGCTTTTTATTTTTAATTGATTTATCTATTTTGCGCGTCAAATCTTCTCGAGTAAAAACTTCAACGGTCTTCTCTAAAAATAAATCCTCTTGTCTCTCAACTATTTCTCTTTTTTCTGAAAGACCCTTGACTAACTCTTCCAACTTTTCATCAAAATTCATAAATTAAGAAATTAAATTTAAGCCTCTTCCTCGCTATGCAATTCGAAAGCCCACCATTCTTTTAAATCTTTAGGAAGATGCCCTTTCTCATGAGCTGCTTCAACCTCTCCGACAATCATTAAATGAACAACCATCTCTTCATTCTTCGCTTCTGGCGGCAATAATATACCGCCTCCTTTTGTTTGGCCGCAAATACCTCGCTTTGGTTTCCCGTCTTCATTTTTTTCTAGAATAACAGCTGGAAAATTGATGTGCTCCGCTGCCTCCTTGTCAAAAATGTTTTCTTTCATAGTTTTTTATTTTTAATTTGTATTTTATATATTTTATCTTTGATCTTTATGGGCTCGAGTCGATTCGAACGACCGACCTCTCCGATGTGAACGGAGCGCTCTAACCACTGAGCTACGAGCCCTTAAAATTTACGCCCCGCTTAAATTTTGAGTAATTTATCTTTAGTCATTAGAAAAAGCGAAGTTTTATCTAAATTGAGGTGGTCAGAGTATAAATTGGCATAATTACTGCCATGGCAATAAAGCCAACTACCAGCCCTAAAAAAATAATAATAAATGGCTCAAGCAAAGAAACGATATTGGCTAAAATTCTATCTGCTTCTAAGGCGTAAAAGTCGGACATTCGAGACAAAACTTCATCTAATTTACCAGTCCTTTCGCCTACTAACATTAAATGAGACAAGGACGAAGGGACGTCTTTTGATCTTAAAAAAACAGAGGCAATGGAATGACCTGCCTCTACTTCACGGGCAGTGTCTAAAATTGTTTTTCTATAAAGATTGCTCCCGACTACTTTGGCGGTAATCTCCAAGGCAGAAACAATGGGCAATCCTCCAACTAGTAAAGTAGAAAGACTGCGGGTAAAACGAGCTAAATAAATCATTTGGTTGAGGCTCCCTAAAACAGGCAACTTCAAAACAATTCTTTCTGCAATTAATTTCCCGCCACGAGTTCTATAAGAAACAAAAAAACCAATTATTAAAGCAGCGACAATAAAAATAAATCTTAAATAATTATGGGTAATAAATTCAGACAAAGCGACAACTAATCTTGTTGGACCTGGCAAACTGACTCCCGTTTCCTTTAAGACAGAAACTAAGTTTGGCAGAACAATTGTCATCAACACAATAACGACAATAACTACTGCTATCAAAATAAAAATCGGATAGATCATGGCTCCGCCTAATCTTTTTTTTAAATTATAATCTTTTTCCTCTTCATCGGCTAAATAATTTAAAACCTCCTTCAATCTACCGGAGAGTTCGCCGGTCCTAATCATATTGACAAAAAATTCATCAAAAACATGAGGGTAACGAGCGAGGGCCGCAGAAAATGTTGCGCCACCGCGAACATCGTCAGCTACTTTCAAAAAAACATATTTCAAATATCTATTAGTTGTTTGGCCGGAAGAAATTTCTAGTGCTTCAACCAGAGGTAAGCCAGCAGAAATCATCATTGAAAGTTGACGATCAGCAAAAACTAAATCTTTTAGAGAGACATGTTTGGTAAGAAAAAATGGCTCGCCTTTACGTTTAACCATGCCAAAACTAGCCTCTTTTAAAGAAAGAATAATAAACCCTCGACGAGCTAGAGACTCAACTGCTTCCTCTTGGGATAGAGCCTCTACTGATCCATCAATTGTTTTTCCTCTTTCATTTTTAACAACGTAAGAAAAAAGCATAGATAACTAAAGTATAAAAGAAAAAGCCAGCTCCGTCAAGAGAAAAGCTGGTTTCAAATTTATTAGAAGCCTTATCAAAGACAGGAAAGTAACGATCGACCTTATTTTTTATGAGGTATCTTCCACCCACAGCTTCCGCTACGGGTGCCTTGTTACGACTTCGTCCCTATTATCGGTCCTATCTTTATCCCGCGAACGCGGGGTCTCGGATATTACCGACTCTCTTGACGTGACGGGCGGTGAGTACAAGACCTGAGAACGTATTCACCGTACCATAGCTGATATACGGTTACTAGCGATTTCAGCTTCATGAGGTCAGGTTTCAGACCTCAATCCGAACTGAGACCGGCTTTGATGGGATTAAGCTCCGTCTTACGACTTGGCTACCCTTTGTGCCGGCCATTGTATCATGTGTGTAGCCCAGGACATAAAGGCCGTGCGGATTTGGCGTCATCCTCTCCTTCCTCCGGTTTATCACCGGCAGTCTCCTTAAAATTTCTCCGACGAACGCCGGAGCAATTAAGGATAAGGGTTGCGCTCGTTGTCCTAATTAAAGGTACATTTCACAACACGAGCTGACGACAACCATGCAGCACCTGTTCTACTCGCCGATTTAACGGTCAGCCGATGTTTCCGTCGGCTTACTAGTAGAATGTCAAGTCCTGGTAAGGTTCCTCGTTTGTCGTCGAATTAAACCACATGATCCACCGCTTGTGCAGGTCCCCGTCTATTCCTTTGAGTTTTAGCCTTGCGGCCGTACTTCCCAGGCGGGATGCTTAACGCGTTAGCTTTTTTATAACGACACTGGAAGGGTCGACACTTCCAATATCTAGCATCCATCGTTTAGGGCGTGGACTACAAGGGTCATCTTGTAGATTTTATTTTGCTCCAATTACTTGGAGGATCGGACTATATCATCCCGCCTAAGTTTTGCCAAGCAAAATTTTGGCGGGTCCAGCGTTAGTGGAAATTTAAAAATTTCCACACTTAGTCTCTACGGGGTTCTCTCAAAAATTATTCAAGAAAACTTCCCACGGTATCACCTTCTCTTTATATTTTTATATATAAAGAACAGGCTTCACCGTTACAGCTGGATGCACACTCTGATGTTACCATCAAAGGGGACACCCTTTAACTACTCCGATATTTTTTCGGAGCTCATCGCTTCACCGAGAAAAGAATAACTCTCTGCGATGATTTAAGTATCTAATCCTTTTTGCTCCCCACGCTTTAGTGCCTCAGCGTCAGAACTGTTCTAGCAAGCTGCCTTCGCTTTTGGCGTTCTTATCGATATCAATGGATTTTACCCCTACACCGATAATTCCGCTTGCCTCTCCCAGTCTCTAGTCCAACCATCTCATTTACAATTCTTCGGTTAAGCCGAAGGATTTTATAAATGATGCATCAGACCGCCTACGCACCCTTTACGCCCAATAAATCCGGATAACGCTTGCCGCCCTCGTCTTACCGCGGCTGCTGGCACGAGGTTAGCAGCGACTTATTCCTAGGGTACTCTCGGAGGTGCTCCCCTAGAAAAACAGTTTACACCCCGAAGGGCTTCTTCCTGCACGCGGCGTCGCTCCTTCAGCCTTTCGGCCATTGAGGAAGATTCTTGACTGCAGCCTCCCATAGGAGTCTGGGCAGTGTCTCAGTCCCAGTGAGGCAGGTCGTGCTCTCACACCTGCTACCCGTCATTGGCTTGGTGGGCTATTACCCCGCCAACTACCTGATGGGACATAAGCTTCTCCTTATCCATTCCGACTTTTGATCGGACCTTTACTTCTTCAACAATTGTCAAAGAAGGCCATCAGATATTAGCTTAGCTTTCGCCAAGTTATGTCTGGGATAAGGGCAAATTACTTATGTTATACTCACCCGTTTGCCACTCGCCGATCTCCCTTGATGTAATCTCGTGAGATCGACTCGTTCGACTTGCATGCCTTAAACACGCCGCCAGCGTTCATCCTGAGCTAGGATCAAACTCTCAAAAAAGAAAGTTTGATTTAAAAATTAAAAGAAAGACGTATCTTTCCTGTCTTTGATAAAGCTTCTAAATTGTTTGTTTAATTGTTTTTGTTTAATTGTTAAAGAACAACTTTCTGTTTAATCTTTCAGATATTTAATTCGTTTTTGTCTCCATTCTTTAATTTTTTTGTGATCTCCTGAGAGGAGAATCTTCGGCACTAGGAGTTTCTTAATTTTACCAAGTCCGTCTTTGAAATTAAATTCAGCCGGTCTTGTGTATTGAGGATATTCACCGTTGCCTATTTTTTTCGAAAAACTTTCTTCTTCTAACGATTCGGCTTTAATTACTCCGGGGATCAATCTGACCACTGCATCAGTTATTATCATAGCTCCCAATTCTCCGCCTGTCAAGATATAAGGGCCAACAGAGATTTTTTCGTCAGCAAATTTTTCTACTCTTTTATCAAAGCCCTCATAATGTCCGCAAACTAAAATTAATTTTTTTAATTTAGAAAATCTCTCCGCTATTTTTTGATTAAAAAATTTCCCCGTTGGAGTTAATAAAACAATTTTTGACCTACATTTTTCCTGACTGCCTAGAGACAGATATTTTTTTATCGCCTTATAAAGGACGTCAACTTTTAAAATCATCCCCGGTCCTCCGCCGTATGGTCTTGAATCAACAGTCTTATGTTTATCAGTCGCCCAATTTCTTAAATTATAGGTTTTTATTTCAACAAGTTTCCTCTTCTCTGCGCGTCTCATGATTGAGGCATTGAAATAAGAATCAAATGACTCGGGGAAAATTGTTATAATATCAATTTTTAACATAATTGTCCCGCTTAGCGGGATCCACCGAAGGTAGAAAAACCGCCACCCAAAAAGGGTAGCGGTTTCCCTTCTAAGGTTAAATTAAAGCTTGAATTCTTCGCTCTCGCTTGCCGCGCTCTTTCTTAAACTACCTTCAGGTTCCTCAACTTTTAAGTTCACCCGGGCTCTATTTTTTAAGCCGATAATCCTGATAATGGTTCTAATGGCTCGAACTGTTGAGCCTTCTTTTCCGATTATCTGGCCCATATCCTCAGGGTTGACCTTCAAAGAAAGAAGAACGCCCATTTCATCAACCAGCCGATTAATTTTCACATCTTCTGGATGACTGGCAAGCGCCTTAACGATTGTTTCAAGGACTTCCTGGTCTTGCATTTTAGCCATATCTATAAAATTATTAATTTCTTTTCTTTTTCTGAAATCGACCTTTTTACCGTATTTCAGAATTCAATCTCTTCTTTTTAATTATTCTATTATATTATATAAAATTTTTAAAAAATGTCAAGCTTTCTTCTCTTCTTCTGCAGGTTCATCATTTTGGATTTTTTGAAACTTTCATTTTTGCCGCTTCAATTATTTTTTGATTAACAAGCAAATTATGAACCGAGGCGGTTGGCTGGGCGCCTTTTGATAACCAGTGCTTTATTCTTTCAATTTTAAGAGATGATTCCTTCAAGCGAGGATTATAAAATCCTAAATCTTCTAAAAAATCGCCAAAAGGATCTTTCGTTTTTTCTAAAACAATTATCCTAAAAAATGATTGATCCTTTTTCCCTTTACGACTAAATTTAATAGTTAGCATAGTTTCTTAAATTTATACGGCCATTATCTCTCTTTCTTTTCTCTGCCCAATTCCTAAAATTTCCGCCTCTTTTTCCAAAGTTAATTTATTTAATTCCTCAAGTAGACGATATTTTTCATCTTCAGAAATTTTTTTTATTTTTTCCTCGGCAACAATCTCCATTTTTATTTTATCACGAATCATTCTCAGTGATTTTCTGGCATTTTCTAATTTAGTTTTAAGAATTTTTAATAATTGATTTCTCGTCTCTTCGGTCAAAGGCGGGAAAGGAGCAAAAATTTTATTTTCGCGAATCGAAGAAGAAATTCCCAGGTCAGCTTGCGCGATAGTTCTTTCTATCTCTTTTAAAATATTTTTGTCCCAAGGTTCTATCACGATAGTCCTTGGCTCAAGGATTGAAAGACTGGCTAATTGTTCAATTGGCGTCATAACGCCGTAAGATTCAACTCTGAGATGCTTCAGGTAATCAGTGGTCACCCTATTTGTCCTGAGAGATTTA
Organism: Parcubacteria group bacterium CG2_30_36_38; assembly: GCA_001873465.1. Taxonomy (GTDB): domain Bacteria; phylum Patescibacteriota; class Patescibacteriia; order UBA2591; family CG2-30-36-38; genus CG2-30-36-38. The sequence goes on from MNZE01000034.1 coordinate 23,952, forward strand.
AGATCGTTAATTAAAAAATTAATGACTTTTATAAATTCTTCTTGAGCTTTTTTAATTAACTCGTTAGAAACCATAGGTTTGAGGCGTTTTTTGATAAATTAAATAAAGAATATTTGAATTGACCGGATCAATAGCTAGATCAGTAATTTTTTCTTTAGAGGGCAAAGACCTCGTTATCCAATTCGCCCCGCCATCAATGGTTTTGTATAAAGTTCTGCTTGAGATATAATAAATGACATTTGAGTTGAAGGGATCAATGGCTAAGGTGGGAATTTCCGCTTTGCCGGGCGAGGTCAAAAGTTTGTAGGCAGACCAAGTTTTTCCACCATCACGTGTCAGAAGTAATCCATAACGATTAGCACTTATAAGGGCGTCGGCATAAGCGGGGACAAAAATAGCTTTGCTCGCGTCAAGACCGCCGGAAAAATCTTTTAAAGATTCCGCCAGAGAAAACCAATTTTTTCCTCCATCTTCTGATTTAAAAATACCTCCGCCATCACTTGAAACGTACAGAATATTTTGATTTTTAGGATTAATTAAAATTTGTTTAATCTTTCCTTTGAATTCGTAAACCGTGTTCCAGCCATAACCGGAGTTTTCACTTTTTAAGAGTCTTCCATCTGTGAGCCCGGCATAAATAATATTAGAAGAAAAAGGATTAATAACAAGCCTGGTTACCTCTGTTTTTTCTTTTGTCTCTAAATAAAGATTCTCAAATGCCCGACAACAGTTACCGCTTCTAAAAATTCTGTTCCCCACTGCGACGTAAACAATTGAGGGAGCAGTCGGGTGAGGGGCAATGGCGTTTACCGGCCCAGAAGGCAATTTCTCTATTTTCTGCCAGCTATCGCCAGCACTGGTGCTTAAAAAAAGTCCCTGATTTTTAGTGCCTAAATAAAGAGTGCCGCTGTCTTTGGGATCAGAAATTAAACAAAGAGCATCAACCAACCCTATGTTTTCTCCTCCTTTTAAACTCATTAAACTTACTTTCTGAAGCCAGTGTTCGCCGCGATCAACTGACTTAAAAATACCTCTTCCGCCGCCACCTCCAACCTGCACGCAACTCAAACCGGCAAAAAGAAGAAAAACAAGGACCAGTGATAAAAGAATTAATTTTTTTTTCATAATTTCTCTAAAAATTTGAGCTTAAAGCGAAAATTTTAGCTAGAAATTTGAAACTCCCGTGAAAATGGAGTCAGCCACCATTTCTTAACTCTATAGATAAATTTTGTCCCCTGAAGCGGCCTAAGGAGCGTAGGCTCTACGAGAAGTCGCTTCCT
>MNZE01000002.1 GCA_001873465.1 Parcubacteria group bacterium CG2_30_36_38
TGATCCTGTACTGATTGAATTAGCTAAAGAGGCTGATGTTTTGTATTTAGACGGCCAATATTCTTTAGAACAGTATAAGGGTCAAGACGGGCCGCCTCGTTTAGGCTGGGGGCATGGCTATGATCGTTGGTGTGGAGAGGTGGCCAAAGCAGCGAAGGTTAAACTTTTATTGATAGGACATCATGACCCTAGTAATGATGACGAAAAAATTGCAGAGATCGTTAATCATGCTAAAGAAGTTTTTAAAAATACTTATGGGGCTTATGATGGACTGGAGCTGTGTCTTTAAAGATGGGGTGTGGGATAATAATTATCTCACACCCTTTTTCTTTTTCCTAAATCAATATATAATCTTTTTTCTTTTATATAAGCAAAAATTTCAGGGGGTAAAAATTTATTTCTCTTTTTTCCTTTTTTAATCTCTTTTCTTATTTGCGTAGCTGAAACAGGCACATTTAAGTTAAGCCTAATGACTTTTTTAAGAAATTTTTTTGATTTCTCTTTGAACTTTTTAGGCAAAGTTTTTAAATTAAAAGGATGTTTTTTGCGATCGGCGACGAGAAAATGCGCTTCAGCCAACATTTTCAATCCATCATATTTCCATTTTCCTTCAATCATCTCTCTAAAACTATCTTCGCCGAGAATCCAATAAATTTGATAATCCGGATATTTTTTTTTCAGGTATTTAATTGTTTCATAAGTATACGATTTTTTGCCTTTCTCACCTTTCTTTATTTCGTAATCAGAAATTTTAAATAAAGGGTTATCTTTGATTAAAATTTTAACCATGGCCAACCTGTCTTTTGTTTCAGCCAGGTTGCTTTTTCTTAAAGGGGGTATGCCGCAAGGCATAAAAATAATCTTTTGAAGTCGAACTGCTTTTAAGGCCCTTTTTGCCAAAATTAGATGACCTAAATGAGGCGGATTAAAGGCTCCGCCCAAAATGCCGATTTTTTTTGGTTTTTTAAGATTCATCTTGAAAATCCTTGAATTTATTCTATAATTATAAGAACCCTTCACTTCGCCCCAGTAGTAGAACAGAGTTCACTACGGGGTTTCGCTCAGGAACCTTGTAATTAAACTTCTAATTTTAAATTTAACGCTAAGGTAGTTTAATTATAGGATAAATTAAGACCTATGTCAAAAGAACCAACTAAAATTGAAGTTAAAGAAAGGATAGAAAAGTTAAAAAAAGAGATAGAACATCGCGATTATTTATATTATGTCCTTGATAAGCCAGAAATTTCAGATGCGGCTTATGATTCTCTAAAAAGAGAGTTGACTAAACTTGAGAAAGAGTTCCCTGAATTTCTTACCTCTGACTCCCCTACTCAAAGGGTTGGCGGCAAACCATTAAAAGAATTTAAAAAAGTAAAACATAAAATTCCCATGTTAACGCTTGATAACGCCATGAATGAAAAGGAGTTAAAAGAATGGCATAAAAGAATAGAAAGGTTATTAGAAGAGAAAGAAACGGAAGATTTAGATTATTTTGTTGAGCTTAAAATGGACGGTTTAGCCGTCACCTTGATTTACAAAGACGGTGTCCTGTCGCAAGCGGCAACTAGAGGAAACGGATACGTAGGCGAAGATGTGACACAAAATATCAAAACAATCAGGTGCATTCCTTTAAGAATAAAAACTGATGCCTTGAAGACCCCAGTAGTAGAACACAAGACGTTCACTACGGGGCAGGCAAAATATAAAATACCTCAGGAGATTGAAATTAGGGGCGAAGTCTATATGGAAAAGAAAGTTTTTAAAAAACTCAGTTTTTTTGCTAATCCTCGAAATGCAGCGGCTGGTTCTATCAGACAGCTTGATCCTAAAATTACTACTCAAAGAAAATTGTCTTTCTTCGGCTATGATCTGGTAACTGATCTAGGACAAAAAACCCATCAAGAAACCCATTTCTTAATAAAAACATTAGGTCTCCCGGAAAATCCTTTAAATAGACACTGTAAAAATATAGAGGAAATTTTAAAATTTCATAAAGAAATTTTTAAAAAAAGAAAAAATCTTCCTTATGAAATTGATGGCATTGTGGTAAATGTCAATAGAAATGACTTATTTAAAAAATTAGGCTTTGTTGTTAGGATGCCTCGGGGAACAATCGCCTTTAAATTTCCCGGACTTGAGGCTACAACGAAGATAAAGGACATTATCATCCAGGTGGGCAGAACTGGCAAAATAACGCCAGTGGCTGTCCTTCTACCAGTCAGGGTGGGCGGTGTGACTGTTTCTCGGGCGACTTTACATAATGAAGATGAAATAAAACGATTGGGAGTAAAAATTGGCGATACAGTTATTATTGAAAGAGCTGGTGATGTTATTCCTAAAATTGTTAAGCCAATCGAATCTTTAAGAACCGGGGAAGAGAAAGAATTTAAAATGCCTAAAAATTGTCCTTTTTGTTCCTCAAAGCTAATTAAAAAACCAGGAGAGGTTGATTATTACTGTCCAAACAAAAATTGCTTTGCCACCCGTAGAAGATTTTTGTGTCATTTTGTTTCCAAAAAGGCTTTTGATATTATCCATCTGGGACCTAAAATTATTGACCGATTGCTAGATGAAGGTTTAATTAAAGATGCAGCTGATATTTTTAAATTAGAAACTGGCGATCTCACTCCCTTAGAGAGATTCGCTGAAAAATCAGCTCAAAATTTAATTGGGGCCATAGAAAAAACAAAAATAATACCGCTTTCCAGATTTATTTATTCTCTGGGCATTCGCCATGTCGGCGAAGAAACGGCTGTTGATTTGGCTAATTATTTTGGTTCCCTTGATAAAATCAAAAAAGCAAGCTTTGAAGAAATAAATAAAATCCCCAATATTGGAGATGTAATGGCGAAAAGCGTTTATGGCTGGTTTAAAAACAATGGAAATTTGAAATTCGTTGAGAATTTAATAAAAACGGGAATAAAAATTATCTCTCCGGCCAAAGTAGAAACGAAATTAAAAGGAAAAAATTTTGTTTTTACTGGCATACTTAAAAGTGTGACGCGTGATGGGGCAAAAGAGAAAGTAAGACTACTCGGAGGCGACACTTCTTCCTCTGTATCTCAAGAGACGGACTTTGTCGTGGCTGGTAAAGAGCCTGGCTCAAAATTCGAGCGTGCTAAACGATTAAATATTAAAATAATTAATGAGGAGGAATTTCTAAAAATGATAAGATAGTCTCGTATTACTGGAATTAAACGCGAAGTCCCGTACTGAACGGAGTTCTGGTGCGTGGATGCTAAAGCGCAAAAATTGGGTGTCAAAATATTAACTGAGGAAGATTTTTTGAAAATGATTAAATAGAAATTTTCCCCGACCCCCGTCTTGGACAACTCGCGCTCGCTTCGCTCGCTGCCTTCCTGAAACGGGGAAAATTTTAAATAGAAAATATTTTTAAAACCCCGAGAGAAGCTGAAAGAACTAAGATACCCGCTATCAAAACGCCTAAAAAAATAAATAAAAAGGCGTTTTTTATTTTTAATCCCAGCAGATGGCTGAGAAAACAGGCGGTGTAAGCGCCAGTATAAGGCATTGGAATAGCCACAAAAAGCATTAAGCCGAGAAGTCCGTATTTATTTACGATGTCCTTTTTTTTGAGCGTATGCTTTTCAAACCAATCAGAAAATTTAGCAAAAATTTTAATTTTTTTAAGGTATTTAAAAATGACGCCCACGAGCATCAGCAAGGGCAAAATGATTATTCCATTGCCTAAAACAGCTAAAAGAAAAGCTTTAAGAGGGCTAAAATTATAATAAAGAGCCAAAGGAATGCCTCCTCGCAGTTCTGAGATAGGCAAGGCAGAAACTAAAATGACTAATAGTTCTTTACTGAACATAAATTTTTTTCATAATTTTCAATACTTCTTGATCATCAAGGTCATACCAATTTTCATAAACCTGGGCCACGGCTTGGAAAAATAAAGGGACTTCTAAACAGACAACTTCATCAGCCTCTTTCTTTATTCTTTCTAAAACATCTTTTCCGGCCACTGGCACCGCAACCACCACTTTCTTCGCCCCTTCTTTTTTCGCTGTTTTTAGGGCGGCCATCATAGTTGAACCCATGGCTAAACCATCATCAATGAGAATAACAATTTTATTCTTGAGTTTTGGGAGGTCTCTCCCCTTTCTTAAGATTTTGGTTCTTCTTTCTATCTCTTTCTTTTGTTCAATTAAAATTTCCTCAATGACATCTTTAGGATATGACTCTTTCTGGGGTTGCCAGACAATTTCCCCTGTCTCGGAAAGAGCGCCGATGCCAGCTTCAGGGTTGTCAGGTATTGGCAGTTTACGAACAATAATTAAATCTATGGGAATTTTTAATTTTTTAGCTACTTCAAAAGCAACCGGCACTCCACCTCTTGGCAGGGCTAAAATAATTGTTTCTTTATTTGCTTTATATTTAATTAATTTTTCGGCTAATTTTTCTCCGGCTTCAGTTCGATCGCAAAACATATTTATTAATTAAAGAAGGTCTCCAAGACAAGGAGCAAAAGGCAATTCTCTCATCGGCAAAGACCATCGCATCAGTTCTTTAACATATTGAATTTCTTTTTCCGTTGCTCCTGTTTCTTTTTTTATTTCTTCCTCTTTTATTTTATTTTCTAGCCCATAGAGAATTTGATCAAGTTTTTCAAGCTTCATTTGTATGGCATTTTCATCGGTTATACCTGGTATCAAGTCAGGAGATGGCGCTTTTTTAATGATTTCGCGAGGGACGCCTAAAAAAGACGAGAGCTCCCTGACCTGAGTTTTAAAAAGAGAGCTGATCGGTTCAACGTCTGCCGCGCTATCGCCATGTTTTACAAAAAAGCCGGTTAGTTTTTCTGTTTTATTGCAATTGCCAACGACTAGATAATTATTTAATTCGCCGTAATAATACCACATAACCATTCGTAATCTGTGTTTTATTCGGTAATAAGCAATGCCCTTTTTTAATTCCTTTTCTCCCTTCCCGCCTTTTAAATTTTTTAAAAGAGACGTTTCATTATTTGATCCTAAATCTTTATATTTTTTCAAAGCATACATTTCCTGAATCTTTTTTGGAATCAGAAAAGCAGGCGGATAAAGTTTATAAATGCCAACAGTCCTGAGAATCGGGGTGAGATTTATTTTTTTAAATTTTATGCCAAGAAGGTCAGCCACCAATTTCGCGTCTTTTTCGCTCTTTGAGCTTGAATCCCTTTCCGGCATAAA
>MNZE01000017.1 GCA_001873465.1 Parcubacteria group bacterium CG2_30_36_38
GATTTTGAATCGCTCCCCGAACTTTCCGATCAAAGGTAGTGATTCTTTTTTGCTCGCAGCGGCGTTAAGAACTCCTATAAGCCAGAGAATAAAAAGAATTATACCGCCAAAAAGGAAAATAATCGGTCCGGCTATCGGTATCCAGGTAAGTACGCAAAGAATAAAAGTAGCAACAAAAAGAATCAACCCCTGCTTAACATGATATTTAACAAATGGATCTTTTCTCGCTTCGGTTAAAAGCGGAACAAAGAAAAGAATATAGGCAACAATTGCCATAGCCACATTTTTTTCTTCTGGTTGTGATTTTTCTTCTACCATATTTAGCTCAAAATTATGATTAAATAAAGATCGACCTTATATAAATTATACTTAACTCTCTTCCTCCTGTCAAGCTGTTAATATCCATGCACATTAAATAAATTAATCCCCTTTTATTTTTAGCGGCCGTGTTAATTATTTTTGTATTATTATTTTATTGGTGACAATCGTAATTTCTTTTTTAAAATAATCTTTAATGTCTTCCCATTTTGCCTTAAAAAAAATTTCGGGCGGTGGATCGCTTTCGGCATCGCCAAAATACACCAAACTTTTCAAAATATGATGATAGTCATGGGCAACGGTCGGATATTGGACTTTCAACCGCCTAATCGTCTCTTCTAACGGCTCAATATTTTTAGCGCACCAATACAGATCAAAAAAATCTCTTTTCCTCCCGCGCTGGGAAACAGCGATAATTTTCATTACGGCGATATCAAGAGGGTGAAGAATTTTAATCTCGCCATACCGAATAAAATTTTGTTTTGGAACAAAAAACGGATAGGCAACAAAACTGACTTTTGCCTTCAACAGTTCACCGTAAATAGTGTTTTTTCTATTGACGACAGTTTTCCATTTATTGTTTCCCAAAAAATTGCTCAGCAGCTCTAAATTATCAAAATCCTTTTTACCTGTAAAAAAATCTAAATCAACCGAGATGCGGTGTCCAACTTGCAAAGCCAGAGCCGTTCCTCCCGCAAGATACCAGCCAGAACCGCTAATCCATGCTTGTTTAGATAAAAAAACAAATGCTTTTTTTGTTTCTAAAGGGAAATTATTTAAATGAGAATCTATCTGTTTTTTAGAAGCAGTCTCCATAAACTTTTTGTTTCCGGCCTCAACGACTTTGATTCAACCACAGTTTTTTTTAAAAGTGATTTATTGTAAAAATTATAAAGCCATTTTACCTCTTTGTCGTTTCCGAAATCTAAAATCCGCTCAATGATGTATTGAGCGTTTCTTTTCGTATCTATCTTATTCGGATTGGTATCCCAAAATAGGGTTTGCCTGAATCTCATACAACTATATTTTATCAAAATTTAGGGAAAAGTCAAACGCCCCCCGTTAGGTTGGTTTAATGAAAGGCCTGATTGGCCAATCTGTCCGCTTCTTTATTCTTTTCTCTCGGCAGATAATGAAAATTTATCTTTTTAAAAGACTGGGATAAATTCCAGATTTTTATGAAAAGGCGGCCTAAATTTGCATCTTTTATTTTATATCTTCTATTGATTTGTTCAACCGCAAGGTTTGAATCAAGGAAACAATTCGCTTCTTCCGCCTTTAAACCTTTCGCTTTTTCTAAGCCATATATCAAGGCCTCATATTCCGCCTGATTGTTGGTGGTAACGCCAATTGACTTCTTCCATCTTCCTAATATTTCTCCTTTTCTATTTTTGATTATCACACCGACAGAGGCTGGCCCAGGGTTTCCCCGCGAAGCCCCATCAGTATAGATGTTTAATTGATTCATTATTAAAAATTAAAAAATTAAAATTACATTGATCTTTTTGCGTCAATCACCTTCATCTCTAAACTTTGCTGACCGTTCCATTGGTTGACGCCCAATTCAAAAACTACGTCTATTTTATCACCGATTTTTAAACCTGCTACTTCTTTATCTGAATTAAAATAGATCATTTTTCTGCCGTCTTCAATGACTAATCTCCTATGTCGGCCATTTTGTCCAACAATTTCAATGTTTCTTAAATTAATACTTGATAATAAAAAAAGCGGTTTTTGATTGCCATGTCCAAAGGGCTCAAAACGCAAAAGCTCTTCTTGCAAGTCCCAATTAATATCAGGTAGTTTTACTTCTGCTTCAATCTCAATTTTTTGCCTTAAATCCTTGTCTTTTATTTCTTTTTCAGCTAATTGTTCCATCTCTTCTTTAAATTCTTCAAAATCTTCAAATCTTTTGAGAGTAAAGCCAGCCGCGCCCCGATGACCACCGAAATTAGTAAAATAATCAGAAAAAGAAGATAAAGCGGCATAAAGATCAAAACATTCTATTGAGCGGCCAGAGGCTTTCAGGTCGCCTTTTTCTGTCTTCGTCATCACGACGGCAGGTCTTGCATAATTTTCAACTAATTTTTGGGAAAGGAGTCCTAAAATGCCTACCGGGCTTTTTTCTTTAAAAACAATCAAAAAATGTTTTTTCGGCTCCTCACCCACCTCTCTTTTTATTTCAGTAAAAAGATCTTCTACCATTTTTTGCCTCTTCTCATTTAAAGCATTAATTTTTGAAGCTAGGCTATGAGCCTCATCACCTTCTGCTAAAAGCAGTTTCAAAGATTCATTGGCATGATCAATTCTACCAGCCACATTTAATCTCGGCCCAAGTTGATAATAAATATTTTGAGTGTCAAGCACGCCTTTCAAGCCAGATTTCTCAATTAAAGCTTTAAGACCTTGATTTCTAGTTTTATTAAGAACTAAAAGGCCATATTTACAAAGAGTCCGATTCTCTTTTAAAAGAGGCATAGCGTCAGCGATTGTCCCTAAAGCCACTAGATCAAGCAGCCATTTTTCAGACGCTTCCTTGTCCTCTAAAACACATTTTTCGCTCTGCAAAAGCGCTTGAATTAATTTAAAAGCCACGCCAACTCCAGCTAAATCTTCAAATGGATATTTTTCTCTTTTAAGATGGGGATTAATAATAGCCAAGGCCTTTGGTAGAATCTTTGGCTCGAGATGATGATCGGTGATGATCGTTTCTATCCCCCCCCTATTCGCCAAATCTACCTCTTCCGCATTAGCAATGCCGCAATCGCAAGTAATAATTAGATTTATTTTTTTCTCAACAAAATTTTTAATCGCCTCTTTATTCAAACCATATCCTTCAAGCTCCCGATCTGGCAGATATGTCTCTATCCGAGCGCCGAGTTTCTTTAATATTTCATAAAGCACAAACGTAGACGAGACTCCATCGGCGTCATAATCACCATAAATCAAAATTTTTTCTTTATTATTAATGGCCTGATAAATCCTGTCCACCGCCTTTTGCATCTCTAAAAAAATAAAAGGATCGGCTATGTCCTGAGAATAATCTGGCAATAAAAATTCATCTATCTCTTTCTGTGTTTTTAAGCCACGATTATAAAGAAGCTGTAAAACGATCGGGTTTATTTCTGGAAATTTATTTTTAATCTCCTCGTTTATTTTTGGACAAATTTCCCATCGTTTCATCTTTTTATTTTTTTAAAACCCGTATATTTCTGCAAAACTTTTGGTACACTGAGAGACCCGTCTTTTTGTTGGTAATTTCCAATAATAGCTATTAAAGTTCTGCCGATCGCAAACGCTGTCGCGTCGTTCATGTGTACCAATTCCGCTTTACCATTTTTTCTTCTAACTCTTGTATTTAATCTCCTGGATTGATAGTCGGTCATCAAGTCAGCGCTATGAGTTTCGCGATATTTATTTTCTCCGGGCATCCAAGTTTCGATATCGACCTGTCTAGCATCTGGTCCTCCCATCTCACCCGCGCAAAGCAGAACGACCCGATAAGGAAGCTCTAAAGATTTCATTAAATATTCCTGAATAGCAATAAAAAAATCTTGTTCTAGTATAGAATTTTCAGGCACGACAAAAGATTCAATTTCAACTTTATCAAACTGATGAACCCTCAAAATTCCTTTTGTATCTTTTCCATAAGCGCCAGCCTCTCTACGAAAACACGTGGAAAATCCAACATATCTTATAGGAAATTCGTCTTCGTCAATAATTTCATCCATGTGCATTGGTCCCAATGTATGCTCAGCGCTTCCAATCAAATATAAATCATCTTGTGGAAGGTAATACTTTTCATCTTTATCTTTCTCGCTTAATCTTGCCATCCTTTTATAAGTATCGGGATTAATCATCTGGGGAGGAATAATTGGTGTAAAAATTTTAGTCGAATATCCCTTTTTTACAGAATTTGCAATTTTTTTAATTATATCTTCTGAAGTTAAAACTCCGAAAGCAAAATTTATTAAGGCGAACTCTAATAAAACTGCTCCCCGCTTTAAATAACCAAAGCGACTGCCCGAAACTTTGGCCGCTCTTTTTATATCAATTAAATCCAGTTTTTCGGCGATTTCTAAATAATCTTTTGGTTCAAAATCAAATTTTGGCTTCTCCCCTACTTCTTTCAAGACCACATTGCTTCTCTCGTCTGCTCCGACAGGTACACTGTCCAATGGTATATTTGGAATTACAGACATTAAATCATTAAATTTATTTTCTGATTCATCTAAATTTTTTGCGATCTCGCCGCTATCTTTATCCAATTCTCGCATTTCTAAAATTATTTTCTTCTTTTCTTCTTCGTTTTTTAATTCCCTGATTTGTAGAGAGGCCTTATTTTTCTTAGCCCTTATCTCTTCTAGGGTTTGGAGTAATTTTCTTTTTTTCTCGTCCACTTCTAACAACAGGTCAATATCAATTTTAGCCTGTTTTTTTCTACACGCCTCTTTCACGATTTCCGGATTTTGACGAATAAATTTGATGTCTAACATACGTTTATTATCTGATTTTTTATTTCTCTTTTGGCCTCATCGTCGGGAACAAAATCACTTCTTTTATATTATGCACATCGGATAAAATGGCGACCAATCTATCAATACCCATGCCTTCGCCAGCCGCTGGCGGCATACCATATTCAAGAGCTGTAATAAAATCTTCATCTATTCTTTGTGCTTCCTCGTCGCCTTTCTCCAGTAGAGCCTCCTGTGCCTCAAATCTTTTCCTTTGATCAAGAGGATCATTTAATTCAGAAAAAGCATTGCAAATTTCCAGGCCAGCCACAATCAATTGAAATCTTTCTACATAATTAGGATTATTAGGCGTTTTCTTGGCTAAAGGCGATATTTCTATTGGATAATCAATGATAAAAATGGGGTTAATTATTTTCGCTCTCACTTTTTCTTTAAAAATTTCATCCAAAACTTTTGAGAAATCCCAATTTTCTTCTATTGAGAGTCCCATCTCTTTCGCTTTCATTTTTAAGCTCTTTTCTGTTTCTTCTTCTAAATCAATATTGGCGTATTCTTTCATGGCATCGCGGAAGGAAATTCGTGGATAAGGAGGGGCAAAGTTAACTTTTTGACCTTGATAAGTAATTAAAAAATCAATTTTTAGTTTTTCAAACAAAAAAGTCAACAACTTCTCTGTCAGGTTCATAAAATCGTTATAATCCTTGTAAGCCTCATAAAATTCAATTTGGGTAAATTCTGGGTTATGAGCCCGATCAACCCCCTCATTTCGAAAACATCTCGCCACTTCATAAACTTTTTCAAAACCACCAACGAGTAATCTTTTTAAGTAAAGTTCTGGCGCTACTCTTAAATAAAGATCCAGATCTAAGGCATTATGATGAGTAATGAAAGGTTTCGCCGTTGCTCCGCCAGGAATCACCTGAAGAACCGGGGTCTCAACTTCAATAAAACCCTTATGGTCAAAAAATTCTCTTAAATATTTGACAATCAAGCTTCTTTTAAAAAATATATCCTTAACATCTTTATTGGAAACTAAGTCTAAATAGCGCTGTCTGAACCGTGTTTCTACATCAACCAAACCATGCCATTTCTCCGGTAAAGGCAACAAACTTTTAACTAACATTCGCCAATTTTCTACACGCATCGTTTGCTCGCCCATATGCGTTAAAAAAAGCGTTCCTTCAGCTTCTAAAAAATCGCCCATATCAACAACTTGAAGAAATAATTTGTAATTTTCTTCCCCCAAATCATCAAGGCGAAAATAAAGCTGCAGCTTCTCTTTGTCCTCTAAATCAACGAAGGTGGCTTTCCCATGTTCTCTAATTAATTTTGCCCGGCCAGCTAAAACTACCTTAGCTTTTTTAGAGGCTAAGTTCTCGAATCTCTCTTTTACCTGACTGATGGTGTGCGTTCTTCTTGTTTTCGCCGGATATGCTTCCATTCCTAAACTCAAGAGATGATTAAGTTTCTTTTGTCTTTCTTCTCTTAAGGACATAAAATAAGTAATAACTAAAAATTTGCCTTTTAATTATAACAAATTAAAATAGTACTGCAATATTTCTTTGGTTATTTTTACCGCTAAATTACTGCCTTTGCCACCATTCTCTATTAAAACCGTAATCACTATCTGTGGATTAGGATAAGGAGCAAAACCGGTAAACCAGGCGTGGGGACTTGCCCCTTCAACTTGCGCTGTTCCAGTCTTGCCAGCGACGCTTATCCCTAAAGAAGACAAGCTTTGTGCGCTTCCTCTAGTCACCACGGCCCGCAACCCTAATTTAACTAAATCTATATTTTCTTTTTTAAAAATTTTTTCCTTGATAATTTTTGAGGAATCTTTTAGGATGCTTGGTTCGAAAAGCGTTCCTCCATTCGCAATCGCGGCAGTATAATTCGCCACCTGCAAAGGGGTGACTAAAAGATCTCCCTGACCAATGGAAAGATTATAAGTATCGCCAATATACCAGGGCTCGTTGCGCGTCTTTTCTTTCCATTCTTTTGAGGGCACAAAACCAGCTTTTTCATTTGGCAAATCAATACCTGTCTTCTCTCCTAAACCCACTGATTTTAAATAAAAATTAATTTTTTCAGGGCCCAAGCCTTCGAAGCCTTCATATCCACCACCGATGTAATAAAAAAAAGTATTAATTGACCAGCTCAAGGCGTCAACTAAGTTTACCCTTCCATGTCCTGA
>MNZE01000038.1 GCA_001873465.1 Parcubacteria group bacterium CG2_30_36_38
TGATTTTGGCATGAGGGATGTTAACCGCAGAAACAGGCACATTGCCATCGGCCGGTGAATCAGCATCTAAAGCGATGGTCAAAGCGCCAACCGTGGTTGCCCAACCAGGGGTTAAAATCGCTGATTCAGCGCCAGTGATAGCCGTGCCATCTGTATAAGTTTCAGTGGCCGCGATGGTGATAACATTCGCTGCATTCAACTGATTGGCCGTCATGGCCGCAGCAGAAACAGCTCTTTTCTTGCCATCTTGAATCAAGTAGACCTGAGTCGTACCCGTGTATTTAATCAAGCAACCATCTGGATGGGTCGCTGAAGATTCAATATTTGTACCCATTGGATAGTTAAACTTGGTTAATAGATCATCAGGCACCCAAGTCACTTTCGTCCAATTGGCATCATTGAACAAAGCTTGGTAAATTTCTGCTGACTTAATCGCTCTTAGCTGAGCGTCTTCAACATAGAAAACAGCCGATGCATCTTTACCGCCTAAACTCTGGGCTGTGCCGCGGAACATGGCTCCATCTCTGAAAGGAACCGCGTTATCGTCCGCGTAGAGAGCCAGATCAGCCGCGCTGACTGTTTTGACCGTGGAGAAATTAGAAGGGTACCCCCAGGATAAATAGACATTAAGATGGGGAATTACTCTTTTCTTTGCTCCTTGAATCAGATAAACAGCCGAACTATCAGCTGATTTGACTAAGTCTCCGTCAGCGATGGTGACAGCCGTAACCGGCAGAATCGCTCCGGCTCCAGTCATCAAGATAGTAGAAGCAATGGTTAAACTTGCAAAAAATCTTTTTAAGTTCGACATATTTTAATTAAACCTCGATTAATTTATTCATCCCACCCTAATCCGCCAATTGACGGACGGGCTCGACCTTTCAGATTGGAGGAGAGCTTTTTTCGACTTTAGACTCCACCCCAAAGGATGATTTATGATATAAGAAGTTAAATAATAAATTAAATTCAAACACTAAATTATTCGTTCTCCTTCCCTAGTTCAGGCGCTTTCATATCTGGACTCTCCTTGTCCAAAATCATTAAACTGCCGACTGAACCGACAAGCGGCTCAATTTTCTTAGAAGATGACGGTTTAGGTTTAGAGGAGGTTGTGTTTTTAGTTTCTTCTTCCTTTTTAATTTCAATTTTTTCTTTTGTCGTTGTCGCTGCCTCAGACATATTTTCTAAATAATTGATTTTTTCCAAAGCCACTTCTAAATTTTTTTGAGACAACAGTTCTTTTGTTTCAGCTAAAATCTTTTTTACCTCTTCGGCGTTGCCGATATAAGGAATAATTTTTTTTTGGTCTTCAACCGGCAGATCTGTTTTTCCTGACAAAACTTCATTGGTCTTTATTTCTTTCATCTCCGGATTAATTTGAACCGCAATTTCTTTTTTAAAAGTTTTAAGTTCTTTTTGAAAGTCGGAAGTAGCGTCTCCTAAAAAAGGCGAATTAGATTCTTTTAAAATTTTAATTTCATCTACCCGGCGATCAAGGAGCTCTGCTCTTAAAACTGTCTTCTGCGATCGACCAAGAGTTAAGGCGAGCTTAGCTTTTTCAGAGATCTTTTTTATAGGATATAAAAAATCACCGGGCAGGGAGTTAGAGTTATAAGAAGCGTAAGCTAATCCTGTGCCGGAAAGGAAAATAACAAAAACCACGCAAAGCGTGGCATAAACTGGTCTAAAAATGAAAATCCCTGTTCTTTTTGTGCCAAAGTGAATACTAAAATAATCCTCTAAACAAGCCATATTCTTCTGGCTCCAGTCCGTTTCTGGCCTTAAGTGTTTATATTCTCTGATCAAACCCCTAATATCCATATATATAGTAGACGAATGAAAGGGGAAAAAGTAACACCCCTTTTAGGCCCCCTTCTTTAGAAATTTCTTTAATTGTTTTATTCCTCGATGACTGCGCATTTTGAGACTATCTTCGGTTTCACCCAAGATTTGAGCCATATCTTTGTAGGACAATCCTTCAAAATAATGAAGCAGAACCGGCTCTCTATATTCCGGTTTTAATTCCTCAAAATATTTTTTTATTTCTCCGAGTTGAATATTTTTTTCCGCTATTTCTTCCAAATTGCTTGGCAAACTGACTTCCCTCACTTCATCAAGAGAAACAGTCAATCTTCTCAGGCGATAAAAATCATTGACGAGGTTCCTGGTTGATTTATAAATAAAAGCGCAAAAATTATCAATCTCTATATCCGTATTTTTTAAGTAATCCAAAATTTTAATAAAGACTTCGCTGGTCAGGTCCTGAGCGGTTTCTCTATTTGAAACGCGAAAATAAACAAAACGGTAAATCCTCTCTTCGTATTCCCTATAAATTATTTCAAAGGCTTTAAGATTACCGTTTCTTATCTGTTCAATAAGAATTTTTTCAGTAAAACGAAAAAGCATATGGCAAATTAAAAATCTCGTTTAGACTGGCCATTTGGAGAAATCTGCCCCGGACAAAAGATGAAGATGCAGGTGAGGCACAACCTGGCCGGCGCCTTGACCGCAATTTAAAACCAATTTGTATCCGTTTGAAGCAAAGCCCTGTTCTTCGGCTAATGATTTCGCTTTCCAAATAAGCCCCTCTATTAGAAGACGATCTTTGAGGCGAAGGGTAACAAGAGATTCAATGTGACGTTTGGGAAATAAAAGAAGATGAACGGGCGCTTTCGGATTAATATCTTTAATCACCATCATTTTTTCATCTTCATAAACAATCTCAGAGTTAATTTGTTTTTTAATTATTTGACAAAAGACACACATATAATAAAAGTCAAAATTCAAATAACTATCTTTTTAAACATTTTTTTAATTCATTAACTATTTTTTCTCTACTAACTACTTCTTGGGAGTGCGTAATAAGATCTCTAATAATAATTGATTTATCAAGAATTTCTTGGTGGCCGAGAATTAAAATAAATCTTAAATTTAATTTATTAGCCTTCTCAAGCTGAGCGCTCAAACTTTCGTTTTTGAGGTCATCAACCACCTCAAAGCCCTCTTCTACTAAGAGCTTCTTAAGTTTTAAGCCTTCAAGAAGGGACAGGTCGCTGATTTGACATAAAAAAATCCGATTTTTTTTGCCATTGTGAATTTTAATTTTTCTTTCTTTCATCTCATCAACAATTCGCTCAACCCCAAGCGACAAACCGCAAGCAGGCGTGGATGGTCCTCCCAAGGATTGCGCCAACCTGTCAAATCTTCCGCCAGTTCCCAATTTGACACCCCCCACTTCAGGAAGCCCTGGCAGAGCGGTTTTCTCCTTAGGAGAAAGAGATTGAAATTTTTCGGAAGACAGGCTGGAATAAATTTCGAAAATAGGGCCATTATAATAATCTGCGCTTCGGATAAGATATGGATTGAGATGATAAACCACGCCCACTCCATCCAAATACTCCAACGCCTTGCTAAAATACGCTTCACACTTAGGGCAAAGGGAATTAAGCAATTGTGGGCTCAAGAGAACGATCTCTTGACAGGTTCGCTTCTCGCAATCAAAAATACGGAAAGGATTTTTTTCAAGATGCTCTCTGCATTCAACGCAAAGATTTTTTTTCTTCTTTTTCAAAAAATTATAAAGTTTCTTTCTATAAAAAGAACGGCAGCGAGAACAGCCCATATTATTAATTTCAATGTTTACTTTAAGGCCTAAATTTTTAAATAAAGTATCGGCATAAACAATAAGTTCTGCGTCAGCAATCGGTTTATCTAAACCGATGCTTTGCAGACCAAAAATATGAAATTGATGGTATCTTTTCGGCTCTAATTTTTCATAACGAAAAACCGGACCTGAATAATAGAGTCTGACTGGCTGGGGAAGATTAAACATTTCATGGTCAATATAAGCGCGCATGACACACGGAGCAAAATCAGGACGCAGAGCTATTCTAATTTTGCCGCGACGATCAAAAAATTCGTAAATTTGTTTTTTAATAATTTCAGCCGCTTCACCAAGCCCTTTCTTAAAAAGCCATTGTTCTTCAAGAATAGGCGTATTAATTTTCTCGTAGCCAAACCCGCTGGCTAATTTCTTGGCTTTTTCAAAAAAATAATCCCAGGGCTTTCGCTCGCTCCCCAGTAAATCTTGCATCCCTCTCAGAATTTGAACGACTTCTTTTACTTCTGGCTTTTTTTTCTTTTTAGGCATAAGGTTTTTAATTATTTAATTTTGGATATTCTTTTATAAATCCGAAACTGCTAAAAGGCCAAGCGCGCAGCCAGGCGCGGCCGACAATTAAATTTTTTTTCAATACGCCGAAGCTTCTTGAATCAAGACTGACGTTCCTGTTGTCGCCCATCACAAAATACTCATCACTCGCCAAAGTTATCTCTAAGTCGCCTGGCGTGCTCGTTCCAACCCCAAGATACGGTTCTTCCAATTCTCGCCAGCCTAAAATCTTGTTATAAAGAAAAACTTTCCCTTCTTTTATCTTTATCTCCTCGCCTGGCAATCCGACCACTCTTTTTATAATCAAGGAAGCTGGACTGGAAGGATTCTTTAAAACAATCACCTCGCCTCTTTCTATCTCATTAAAACGATAACTGATTTTATTAATAATTAAATAATCATAATTAAAAAAATTTGGTTCCATCGAAGAACCAAGAATATAAAATGGCTGGAAAACAAAACGGTGAACTATTTTAACCACTCCAAAAGCAAGAAGAGCCAAGAAAATCAGCTCCAAGACAAAAAGAAAAACTTTTCGAATTTTTGACCACATTTTATTTTTGACTTTTTTTCTCTTCTAAGCTTAAATAACGCACTATTTTTTCAATTTTCTGGTCAGTTTTGCGCATTCTAACCTCGTGAGAAAAAATAAAATAAAAAATTAAAATTAAAGAGGAATAAATAACCAAATCTGCTCCTCGCCCAACGCCCAAAATTCTTGCTAAAACGTTAGAAAAATCAGGAAAGAAAATGATAATTAAAGCAGCGGACCAAAAAAATAGCCAGATTAAAAAATTTAGTACGCTAATTTCCTCTTTCTTCAATCTTGAAAAGAGCCTAACAATAATTAGACCGATGATAATAACAAGAAAAATTTGGATTAATAACATAGAACAGAATTGGATTATGTCATTTTGTCTATCAAAATTCTAAAAAATGTTTTGATGCCCAGCCAAAAATTTTGGCCTTTGGACAAAGAATAATCAGTATAAATAGCTCTGATTGGTATCTCTTTAAGAGATAAATTGTTTCTTTTTATCTCACCAATGATTTCTGAAGAAACCTCCATCTTAAGACCTTTTAATTTAATTTTTTCTAAAGCATAACGACTGAATGCTCTCAGGCCAGATTGACTGTCAGAAACAAAAAGGCCGTAAAAAAGAAAAGTAATTAAATTGGCTAAATGATTAAAAATCAAACGGATAAAAGGCATCTTCACGTTTTCATTAAGCAATCGGGAACCAATCACTACGTCTGCCTCTCCGTTTTTAATAGGTTCAACTAACTTTGAAACAACCGAGGCCTCATGTTGACCATCGGCATCAAGGGTCACCACGATAAAGTCGTCCTTTTTAAGGCTAGCGGCAAAACCCGTTTTCAAGGCTCCGCCTAAACCGAGATTAATTAAATGACGATAGACTTGCGCGCCGTGAGACTTAGCGATCTCTCCTGTTCTATCTCGCGAGCCATCATCAACTACAATAATCTCATCAGTAACTTTTTTCGCGTCTTCAATCACTTCCCTGATAGTTTTTTCTTCATTATAAGCCGGGATAACAATGACAATGTTATTCTTCATATTTTTTCAATAAAGGTGCGAGCAAAATCCGATGAGCCTTAATATATTCAATTGTTTTTTTCAAGCCGTCTTCTAATCTTGTAATTGGAAACCAATTTAATTTTTCGCGCGCCAAGCTAATGTCAGGCAGTCCGAGCGGGGTCATAAAAAGTAAGGGCTGGCGAAATTCTACGACTGACTTTGAACCGGTCTCGTCAATAATTTTTTTAGCCACATCAACTAAAAGATATTTTTCCGAATGCCCTAAATTAATCGGGCCTGATTCGTGAGACTTCATCATGGCTATAATTCCATCAACAGTATCAGAAACAAAACATAAAGAAGTGTCAAAATTTTCGTCCCCGTAAATAATCAAAGGCAGATTATTAATAGCCTGGAGAATAAAATCGGGAATCATTTCGCCCTCAAAAAGAGCCTGCCTGGGGCCATAAGTTCTAAAAATTCTTGCCACCTTTACATCCAATCCGTACATTTGCTTATAAGTAAAAATGGCTGTCTCGGCAAATCTCTTTCCTTCATCATAGCAAGAGCGCTCGCCGGTAAAATTCACTCTGCCGTAATCCATCTCTTTGAAATAAGGGGTGTCTTCTTTCCGAGATCCGTAAACAACAGAAGAAGAAGTAAAAAGTATTTTTGCCTGATACATCCTTGCCAGTTCCAGGACATTGATTGTACCGATAGAATTTGCCTTTAAAGTTTCGATTTTAAATTTTTCAAAGCTCTTGGCTGAGGTCGGGCAAGCTAAATGATAAACTTCTTTAATTCCCTGAAATTTAATTTTCAAATTTTTCAGTTCTCCAAAAGATAAAAGATCTATCGGCTCGTTGACATCGTGTTTTACAAAATAAAAATTTTGATTTTGAAGCAGGCCCTCAATATTTTGATAAGAAAGAGGGTTTAAGAGGTTATCAAGACAAATTACATTATTATCTTTAGCTAACGATTCACATAAATGAGATCCTAAAAATCCCGCGCCGCCAGTAACCAAAACATTCGGCCTCCCAGCCGGATAAAATTTTGGACCTATATTTTTTTGGTTATTAGGAGGCATAGCGCGCAACTTATTTAGCGGAAAAATTTAATCTGCCAAAATTATCAATATTCTTCACTTTGACTTTAATTATATCACCAACTTTTACCTTATCGGAGGGATGTTTGACGTAACCTGATGAAAGCTCAGAAATATGAATCAAACCTTCTTTACCCGGCGCTATTTCAGCAAAAGCGCCAAAATCAACTATTCTGGTAATTTTTGCCTTAAATTCATCGCCGATCTTAATCTCACCGGTTAAAACCTTAATCATTTCTATCGCTTCGTTCATTTTCTTTGCGTCGCCCGAGGTCACCATCACCAACCCGTCCTGTTCTACTTTTATCTCCGCATCTGTTTGTCTGATGATACTATTGATATTTTGACCGCCCGGACCAATCAAATCCCTTATTTTTTTCGGATCGATATTCAAACTGACAACCCGCGGGGCATAAGGCGATAATTCATGGCGAGGACTCTCAAGAACTTTGTTCACTCGGCCTAAAATTTCTAATCGTTTCTTCCCTGATAAAAGAAAAGCGTCATGAATAACAGAGAGAGTCAAGCCCAATGTCTTGGTATCCATTTGCACAGCCGTGATCCCCTTCTCTGTACCAATCACCTTAAAGTCCATTGCTCCCTCTCCATCTTCTAAGTCCTGTAAATCTGCAAAAACCTTGTATCGCGCAAAGTCCTTCTCTCCTTCTTCAGAAGCTAGCCCAACAGCAACGCCAGCTACTGGTTGAGAAACGGGAATACCAGCATCCATAATCGCTAAAGATGAAGCGCAAACAGAAGCCATTGAAGTAGAGCCGTTTGAAGAAAGAACCTCGCTGACCACTCTGATAGTATAAGGAAAGGTTAAAGAAGGGGGAATTACCGCCTTCAATCCTTTTTCTACCAGATACCCATGACCTATTTCTCTTCGGCCTGTACTTCTTAGCGAAGAAACTTCGCCAGAGCAAAAAGGAAGAAAATTATAATGATGCATAAACCGTTTCCTGCCAGATTCTTCCATGGTGTCTAAATATTGCTCCATTTCCGGAGAGCCGAGGGTCACCACTGCTAAAACTTGGGTTTCCCCTCTTTGAAAAAGAGCGGAACCGTGAACGCGAGGCAAAAATTGAACCTGAGCGTCAATTTTTCTTAATTCCTCAAGATCTCGGCCGTCAATTCTCTTTTCTTTTTCAATAATCAAGCGGGTAATTTCCTGATGAACGACGAGGTCAACCCGGCCCATTATTTTTTCTCTCTTTTCTTTACTAATATTTAAGGCAGTTAATTTTTCTTCTGTTTTTTCTTTTATTTTTTCTATCGCCCCCAATCTCTCTTCTTTATTAATTAAAGGCTTTTTGAAAAGAATTTCTTCAACAATTGGAATTATGACTTCTTTGGCTTTTTTTTCTACTTCTTCTGATTCTTTTAATTCTATTTTGATTTTTTCTTTGCCAACCCGCTTAATAATGCCGATTAAGAATTCTTCCACTTCACCTGCGTATTTAAGGCCCTGCTTGATAGACTCTTCAAAAACTTCTTCTTCAACCTGGGATGATTCGGCTTCAATCATTAAAACCCTGTTCTCCCGCGTTGAAATCAAAATATCCAAATCGGACGTTTCTCTCTTCTCATAAGTTGGATTAAAAATAAATTGGTTATTTGACCTGCCTATTCTCACGCCAGAGATCGGACCATTCCAAGGAATGTCAGAAATGGAAAGGGCGAGGGAGGCGGCATAAAGAGCCACCACATCCGGATCATTTTCTCTGTCAACAGACAGGACAGTGATAATTATTTGCACTGGGAATCTTAATCGGCTATCAAAAAGAGGTCTGAGGCCTCGATCAACAGCTCGGGCTGTTAGGATCGCCTCATCTGGCGGTTTTGTTTCTCGCTTAATAAAACGAGACCCTTTAATTTTACCAGCCGCGTAGAAACGCTCTTCATAATCAACGGTCAGGGGAAAATAATCAAGGTCGGTTTCTTTAGAGGCCATTGTGGCAGTCGCTAAAACAATTGTTTCTCCTAAACCAAAAAGGCAGCTGCCGTTTGCCTGAAAGGCCACATCCCCTATTTTAGCAAACATTTTTTTGCCATTTATTTCTTTAGTAAATTCCATAGAGATTATAATAAAAATTTTTCTTCTTTACCCAGGTCAGTAAATTGATCAACGTTTTCAATTAATTTTGACGAGGTAGTTCTTGAAAAAGCCATTAATTCAACTCGGCAACCCTTGTTTTCCTTTAAATAAAGAACAAGGGGTATAAAATCACCGTCGCCGGTCACGAGCACTATAGAATCTAGCCGATCCGCTAATTTTATCGCGTCAACCGTTAAGCCGACATCCCAATCTGCTTTTTTCATTCCACCAGGAAAAATCTGTAAATCCTTTATTTTCAGTTCGAATCCCTGGTCAGCAATGACAGAAAAAAATTTCTCCTCTTCGCGTGTACCAGATTTAACCACATAGGCAACGGCCCTAATTAGTTGCCTGCCGGCCGTTGCTTCGCGAAGAATTCTGCCAAAATTAACATTCTTATTAAAAAGATTTTTGGCAGAATGATACATATTTTGAACGTCAATGAAAACTCCTATCCTTTGATTTAAATATTTTTCTTTAGGCATTTTATGTTTTTATTTTTTTAATTAGTTCTTTGTAGGCCTTTGGTTTATTTCTTTCCAAATATTTCAAAAATTTTCGTCTTTGCGAAACTTTTTTCACTAAACCCAATCTTGAAGATTGATCTTTGTGATATTCTTTGAGATGAGAAGCCAACTTCTTGATTTCTTCGGTCAAAAGACCTATTTGAACCTCCACTGAACCACAGTCCTTTTCGCTTTGCTTGAACTCATTGATAATTTTTTGTTTTTTTTCTTTTTTAAGCATAATAGGTTATAATTAAAGATTAAGCGAGGAAAAAATTTTTGCTAAAAAGAAACTTTTTTAGTAAAAATTTTATAAATATTTTCAACAAAATCGCCGCCGGCATAACCGACGACGAAACTAAAAAGAGGGGTTTTAAGGAAAAAAGAAGAAACGACAAGGCCTATGATCCCTGAAATAAGGATAATAAATAGAAAATAAAATAACTTAAATTTAACTTCTTTATAAGATAATTGACGTTTTAGATAGCCAGTTAAACCTCTTACTATTCCGCCTGAAAAACCGGCCCCAAGAAGCATATAATTCATACTCTAATTATACCCATGCTTCTTTTTTCGTCAACCCCGCCAGAAAATAACTGCCTTGATATTTGCCGGCCGGATAGGGTTTTGAAGGGATTTGCAAAACAAGCTTTCTAATGGCGTCGGATTCTTGTCTTGTCGTCCCAATCATGATATAATAAAAATTATGCCTAATTTGACTATCCAAAAAATTTCCAGCGGGGAAAATAAGGAGTTAGGAACTTACTGCCAAATTTATGCTGATGAACGCTTTATTCTTTTATCAGGTCTTTCTTCGCCGCTTGATGAAAAAATTAGAAAAGAAGAAAAGCTCAAGTTTTTAAAAGAGTTTAACGATAAATTTGTTGAATTTTTGAAAAAAAATTCTCTTGAAATAAAATTTGAGGAATTATTAAAAAAAGCGAATCAATGGCTCAAAGAAGAAGGAAAAGGAGAAATAGAATCAAACTTTCTTCTTCTAGGGCTCAAAAATGAAAAAATCTATTTCTCGTCATTAGGAGATATCGGGATTTATTTAATAGAAGGGAGGGAGATTCAAGATATTTCTCAAAAATCTGAGGAAAATGAATTTACTCAATTAACTTCAGGGGCCTTAAATGAAGGCAGTCTGATGATTTTTGCCACCTCAGATCTTTCTCCAATTAGAATAGAAGATGTTAATAAATTAGAAAAAATCGTGAAACAATCTAGATCTGGAGCAATCTTAAAAATTGAAAATAAATCTTTTAAAGAAATACTCAAAGAATTTTCCCCTGAGACAAAAGCAGCCTCTGCCAGATTTGAAAAACCGCGCCTCTTGACTAAAAAATTAAGTTATCCCCAAAAATCGCTTATTGTCATTTTAATCATTATTTCTCTTCTTTTTGTCCAGAATCTTTTTTTTAATGTTAAACAGAAAGGAACGGTAGAAGAGAATAACTTTAAAAATAAAACAAGTTTAATAGAGGAAAAAGAAAAAGAAATTTTTCTTCTGTCTTTAGGCGATAGAGAGAAGGTTTACGGTCTCCTTTCTGAAATAGAGAATCTTTTAGGGGAATTGCAGCAGGGTAATCTGGAAGAGAAAGAAACTTTTCAAAAATTAGAAAATAACTATCTTGACAATCTAAAGAAATTTTTTGCTTATACCGTCGTCTCAGAACCAAAATTGTTAGTTAATCTTGAACTTTTTGATAAAAATTTCCTGCCAACGAAACTAATTGAAATGGAAAATAATCTCTATACTTTTGATCCAAAAAATAATTATCTCTACCGAATAGATAAAAATTCTGGAAAAATTTTTCTTCTCAAAGACACTCGCGCTCAAATAGAACAAATTTTTGCTTTTGATAAAGACAGCTTTGTTATTTTAGACAAAAAAGGAAATTTTACTTCCTTTAACCTTTCATCAGGGGAATTAAAGCCGCTAAAATTGGAAAGGAGCCATGAGCTTAAAAAAATAGAAGATTTTTCTATTTACGCTAACAGAATTTACACCCTTGAAGAGAGTGGAATTTACCGCTACCGAAAAACAGCTGACGGATTTTCGCGCGAAGAAAAATGGCTTAAAGAAAGTGCTGACTTTAAGGAAACAAAGGCCATGAGTATTGATGGCGCAATTTATGTTCTTGGGCCAAATGAAATTTCTAAATTTTACCTTGGGAAAAAAGAAAACTTCGGCTTAGAGAAAATCTTGCCCGAAATTTCGAATTTTTTCGCCATTTTTACTAATGCTGAAAGCAACTATTTATATCTTCTCGAACAAAATAGATTGCTTATTTTTGATAAAAATGGAAAAATTATCAAGCAAATCTCTAGCCCGAAGTTTATTGATTTAAAAGGATTTATCGTAAATGAAAAAGAAAAAAAAGCGTGGCTTATTGAAGGACAAAAAATATATGAGATAAACCTATTTTAGAGTTACTTTTGCTCCAGCCTCTTCTAATTTCTTTTTCATTTCTTCTGCTTCTTCTTTATTGACTCCTTCTTTAATCATTTTTGGCGCGGTATCAACTAAATCTTTTGCTTCCTTAAGACCAATCTCAATAATGGAGCGTATGGCTCTAATCACGCCAATTTTATTTAATCCGGTCTCGGTTAATTCCACATTAAACGAGGTTTTTTCTTCTTGAGCTGACGCAGCAGGCGCCGCAGCCGTTGCAGGTGCAGCCATCATCGGCATTTGAGCGGAAACGCCAAATTGCTCTTCAAGAATCTTAACGAGTTCTGCCAGCTCTAAAATCGAGAGATTGGAAATTTTTTCGACCAAATCTTTAAATTTTTCAGGGATTTGTTTTTTTTCTGTCATAATAAAGTATTAAATATTAAATATACTAACTTAACAAATATTTACTTTTTAATGGACGCTAAAACATAAACTAAATTTCTTGAATTATATTGACAAACATTTAACAAACGTGCCAAAGGAGATTTGATGGCAAAAACAACCTGAGCCAGAAGTTCCTGCTTTGAAGGCAGCTTAGAAATAGCTTCAATCTCCCCTTTGGTCACAAATTTATTTTCAATCAAACCGCTTTCAACTTGAAAAACTGGCCGCTCCTTCATAAACTTAACAATTATCCTTAATGGCTCTATCTCATCATCCCCTATCACTATCCCATTGGCTGATCCTATTTTTTTTATGTCGAAATCAAGAAAACCAGCTTTTTCCAAAGATAATTTTATCAAACTTTTCCTAACTACTTTATATTTATAATCTTTCTCTTTTAGGATTTTTCTTAACTCGCGAATTTCTTTAACCGGCAAACCGTAATAATTAGTAAATAGAAGGGATTTTGCTTTTTTAAAATCCTCAACCAATTCAGAAACTATTTTTTCTTTCTCTTTTTTTGTTTTCGCCATATGTTTAAAAAAATAAGTCTGTTCGCCGCAGGCTTCAAAATCTAAAAACTAGAATTAGATTTCTACCTCGGCAGGATTTATTGCTCGCGCATACCTGCTGTCTGCGGTGAATAACTACAAGGATTAGTATATGATAAAAAAAATTCGAGTCAAGATATTTATCCACAGTTAATCTTTTACATTTTCTCCAATGTCTCAATGCCTAGTAAGCGCATTCCATTGTCCAATACTTGACCAACTGCCTGACAAAGAAATAAACGAGCACGAGACAAGCTATTTTCTGCTTTAAGAACCGAATAAAGATGATAAAATTCGTTAAATTTTTGCGCTAATTTAAGAAGATATTCAACTAGATAAGAAGGGCTTAAAAAAATAGTTGACTTTGAAATTATCTCCTCAAAATTAGAAAGCAAAATAATCATTTCTTCCTCTTCGTTTTCTCTAAGCACTCCCAGATTATCAAGCTCAAGGGCCTCTTTCCCCGACGAAAGGCTTTCGCCTGAGGACAATTCTCTGCTCTTTCTTAAAATACTTTTAATTCTGGCATAAGCATACAAAAGATACGGGCCAGTCGCTCCCTCAAAAGAAATCGATTTTTCTGGATCAAAAATAATATCCTGCGGCGGAGTCACGTGTAAAAAGAAAAATTTTAGAGCAGCCAAGGCAATAATTCTTGCCCTTTGCGACAGCTCATCAGGCGCGATGTCTTTCTCCCGAGCCATAATCTCCTCTTTAGCCAATTTCTCCATTAAAGCAATCAGATCGTCTGCTTCTATCACTTTGCCCTCGCGTGATTTCATTCTGCCTTCAGGCA